>CAYTRU010000001.1:0-33542 GCA_964440265.1 uncultured Candidatus Saccharibacteria bacterium
TTATACTCCTTGACATCATGATGCCACGAAAAGACGGGCTAACTATGCTTAAGGAACTCCGAGCAACTGAAGAGGGTAGAACCGTACCCGTTATCGTACTTACCAATCAGAAGAGTACCGAAGAGATTAATAGGGCACTTGTAGAAGACGTGCACGACTACTTTATTAAAGCCGACTGGGACATGACGGCCCTGATGGACTCGATACGCCAAAAGCTCGAAAGTTAATATTATCCTAATGGTCCGTGACCTGTAGGTGTAGTAGCTGGCTTGCGATTGATGATTGTCACCACAGCGGTACTGCCGATGATGAACAGGCCAACGAACACATTGAGCAGCCCAGAGCTACCAGTGTTAACCAGTTGCTTAACGCTGGACTGGGTAGTCGTCGCCAAAACGGAAGGCACACTCAGTAGCGCAAGGATGTTGGAAGGTGTGCTAGGAGTAGTCGTGTCAGTGGGATTGCCACCGCCTTGGCCTGGGGTGATGCAATCACCATTGATGTCTAAGACCATGCCGCTTGGTACGGTTGCCTGAACGCCAGCGATGTTGGGGCAGGCATCGGTGCCTGGAAGGGTACCGCAATTACTTGGCATCAGAAAATCGTGACTCCAACTGGTGGTACCCACAATAACATAGCCGGGGTCAGCTTCAGCGGTGACAGTAATGGATGTAGCAGCCGATACTGGGTAGGTGCCAGGGATGGTTACCACGCCATTAACCTTGTATGTAACGTGGCTGGCTGGCTCAATCGTGTAGGAACCGTCGGCATTACAGGTCATATCAGCAAACGTCGGGTTGCCAACCACGATGGGGATATTGGGACAGGGGTTGTTGGTGAAGTCGTTCTGCCAAGTATTGTTGCCAGCCAGGACATAGCCAGCATCAGCAATCGCCATGACAGTAACCGTGCCGCTGCCGGGGTATACCCCAGCGGCCACCGTTGCACCGCCGATCTGATATAAGACACCAGTGGTGGTTGGGATAGTGTAGGTGTCAGAGCTAGTGCCACACATGTCCGTAAAGGTTACGTCGGCGGGAGTTATTGTGATACCACCACCGCTACAATCAACCTTAAAGACCTTGCTTTTGGCCTCCTCGTCATTGAGGTTAATGCTGCCACCAACGTCTTTACCATAGAGAGTGGCTTTGTAGGTGCCATCGGCAATGGTAGTGGTGCCAGCGCCATTATTGAAGTCTTGGGAGATTGCGTAACCAGCGGCGTCGGTAGGGCCAAAGCTAAATGGACCAGCGGCCGTGCCAGCTGGCGAGCTGCCACCTTGCGGATCAAGTTGTAAGTAGCCTGATTGGCTAGGATCAAAGCTGAAGCCTTCAAAGTTAAAGGCGCAGACTTTCGGATCATTGCTCTCGGTGCCGCTTGCCGTGCCGATTTCGTGAACCTTAAGGGTGCCATTATTACCAGCAGCAGCCGCGACATGCAAAGTTAATAAAGGTGCGACCACCATGCTGAAGAGAATCAGCGCTGTGGCAAATCCACTCTTAATTGATACTGCGTATGTAACTTTCACGGCCAACTCCTTAAGTCTCATAATTAATACTTGTTCTACTCGTGCCACCCGTGTCTGTTTCGTTGGTTGTGATTTTACACTATTATTGCCAGCCGTGCAACATTAATATTTAACTTAAGCAATTTGAGCAAGATTCTGTCATACTAGAACCATGTCACCCACACTGCACCGTAAACTGAATACTGTCCTAACTGTAGTAACAATCGTATTAGGTCTATATATAGGGCTAGCGCCATTCATCCCGGAGGTTGGTTGGTGGTTTCGGCATCTGCACGCTTCCCAAGCAGTCCAGCAGCCCACCACGTCCATAGCCATAGCTGCCAAACACACACCGATACCGACCGAGAACCTGTTGATTATACCTAGACTAGCAATGCGTGAAACCATACACGAAGGCCCCACGATAGCCGAGCTCAATAAAGGTGTCTGGCTGATACCCTCAAGCAACCTGCCGAATCAGCAAAGCAATACGGTGATTATCGGCCACCGCTTTACGTACGCTGGGCCAGCGGTGTTTTATTTTCTGGACAAGATACAGCTACAAGACACCATAACAGTTGATTGGAACCACAAGGAATACACCTATAAAGTCACTTCTATCAAAGTTGTACCACCGACCGATGTAAGTGTCGAACAGCCGACAATGAAGCCACAGTTAACTCTCTACACCTGTACACCACTTTGGACAGCCAAAAACCGATTGGTTATCACCGCCCCCCTGCAAGGAGTACGCTCATGAAAGAATGGTTACGTACACTACTACTGGTGGCCCTCATACTACTCGCTTTTGCTTACATTATTTGGACACACCACGTAGCTAATACGAGCTTGCTGCAGGGCATACCTCATTAATTGCGAAGCTCGTCTAAAATAGCCGGAGCCGGGGCTATCAGCAGTGCAAGCTAGTCAGTAATTAATCCGACAAACACGTTTGTTATTTCTTGCTACTATATGGGTAGTTAGAAACAGTAAGTGGAGGAGGGATAGTATGGGGCAAAAAATTACACCAAATTTGTGGTTTGATGGCAACGCTAAAGAGGCTGTGGACTTCTACGTGTCGGTATTTCCGGATAGCAAAGTAGTCTTTACGACCCATTATCCAAACAGCGCCGAAGAAGGCTTAGCTGATTTTCAACTAGACTTGGCGGGCAAGGAGCTGACGGTAGATTTTGAGCTGGGGGAGCTACGGTTTACTGCCATTAATGCCGGACCAGAGTTTACATTCAACCAATCTATTTCGTTTATGGTGAATTTTGACCCATCAAGTGATGAGCAGGCTCGTGAGCATATTGATGAGCTGTGGGGCAAACTTATCGATGGCGGGCAAGCCCTCATGCCGCTTGACACCTACCCCTTTAGTAAGCGCTACGGCTGGGTGAAAGATCGCTACGGGCTAACCTGGCAATTAATCCTGACCAACCCAGCGGGCGAACCACGCCCCTTCATCGTTCCATCATTGATGTTTGGCGAAGCAAATACTAACCATGCTGAAGAGGCGATGAACTTTTACATATCAGTATTTAAAGACGCTAAGCAAGGTACACTGGCTCGTTACAGCGAAGACACTGGCCCAGCTAAGGCAGGGTCGCTGATGTTTGCCGATTTTATGCTAGCCAATCAATGGTTTGCGGCAATGGATTCGGGCGTCGAGCAAGACTTCACCTTCAACGAAGCCGTTTCGTTATCGGTAACCTGCAAAGACCAAGCCGAGATTGACTACTTTTGGGAAAAACTTTCAAGCGTTCCAGCGTCCGAACAGTGTGGCTGGTGCAAGGATAAATACGGCCTAAGCTGGCAAATCGTACCCGAAAATATGGGAGAGCTGATGAAAAAGCCCAATGCCTTTGCCAAAATGATGCAAATGAAAAAACTTGTCATTGAGGAATTTTAAAGACTCTTCGACGTCAAATATCTTGAAAAAATAGTAACAGCAGACAGGTAAATAGAAGTCAGGCCCAGCGCTGACCCAAGCTTGCTTTTTGTAATTCATTATTATAATATAAAATTATGCCTCGTATAATCATGGTTCACGGTAATGGCGCTGGTAGCGCACATGAAGCGGCCGGCGGTAACGGCCATAGTTACTGGTTTCCTAGTACAAAAAAGGTCATGGAAGCAGCTGGGGTTGAGTGCATAACTCCTGACTTTCCAGATCCAGCTCAAGCCCGAGCAAAGATTTGGTTGCCATTTATCAGGGACGTACTTAAAGTCAGTGAGACCGATATTGTAGTCGGGCATTCTTCAGGAGCATTAGCAGCCATGCGGCTTGCCGAAACGCAACGTTTAAGAGGACTGGTAGTTGTTAGTGGCTATCACACCGACTTAGGCTATGAAAGCGAACGAGCAACAGGTTATTTTGACAAGCCGTGGCAGTGGAGCGATATTAAAGCAAATGTTAGTGTCAGGGGACAGTTTGCCTCTTCCGATGACCCCTGGATCCCAGTTGCAGAGCCTCGTTATATTCACAAACAGCTTGATACCGATTATCAGGAATTTTCTACTGATGGCCATTTTATAGGTAGTCTAGAAGAGCCTAGAACAGAATTTCCTGCATTAGTAGACTATCTTTTACAAGAGTTTAACTAAAGTTATACAGCTGCGAAACTTATCTAGCATGGTGTAGTGCATGAAGTACCGGCGGATTTACGTAAAGCCTTGCTATCTGACTGCAGTATTTAGTTCGTAGAGTGTCAGTTACAGAGAAGCAAATTTTACAGATGCACCCTTATCTGGTATTTTAATTTTATGAGCTCAACGACTCCCTATTTGATTGAGGATCATGTAACTGAAGACGCCTTCAGACACGAAGCTGAAAATTTACTGCTACTTCCTCCAGCAGACATCAATGTACTACGAGAAGCTGGAAGCTTTTTAAAGCACGAGGAGTACCTCAGATGCCTTCCCTTGTTATCGCATTAGGTGAATATATAATGATTAAAAGTCAGGAGAGGATTCAGTAAGTTTTCAGAATTGGTTCAAGAATTTTGTTTCAGTCCTACAGAACAAGCTGGGCCTCAAATTATCATTTGCTATTATGAGCTTGTGATAAAAACTATCATTTTTGACCTTGGCGGAGTACTTTTTAGCAATGGTTTATTGGAATTTATTGAATTTCTGCAAACAAATTATGCTATTCCAAAAGACAAATCCTTACAGGTATTAGAAGGGGAACTTGGGACAGCTTATCGAACTGGCCGAGTAAGCCGCGATGAATTTTGGTATAAGGCTGTCAGGCAGTTGGGAATTGATGATGCTATAGATACTCTGGAAGAAAAATGGATTACGGCTTACAGAATTGATGAGGACGTAAAGAAAATCATCCTTAGTTTAAGAAAAAATTATAAGGTCTTTTATTTATCTGATAACGTGAAAGAACGAGTGATTTACCTGGAGAGAAAATATAACTTTTTAGAGCTTTTTGATGGCGGCATTTTTTCTCATGACGTCGGTGTCAGAAAGCCGCAAGAAAAGATTTATAAATTAGCGATAGAACTTAGCGGATGCAAGCCTGAAGAGATTGCTTTCATAGACGACAAATTATCGGCCCTTAAGCCAGCAGAACACTTACAGCTAAAAACTGTTCACTTTATAGATGCCGACACCTTAATCAAACAACTCAAAGCTGCAGGACTAGTCATTTAATTGAGTCATTAAAATTTGCAGACCGTTGCACTTCGGTATGGAATCCCGAGAGCCGTACTTGTATGATTTATATTTATATGTTATAGTGAATATCATGTATAGTTGTAGGTTATTAACATGACTTTCGCAGAAAGCGGTCGCCCCGCTCCGCAAGTTGCAGGCACACTGAGATAGAGCCTTTGTCGGTTAGTGATGGCATACTTGCTACATATCACTGGGAGGCAGAGGGTGATGCGCATATTTTTCTTTACCTAACACTCGCAAAAACTCCTGGAGAGCGCTTTGCAATTGCTCAAACAAATGTTGATAGCGAGGATGTGAAGGGCCAAGGAGATGCCATTTGGGCATTTATTGGCACAACATTACAAGAGTTTAGCGACACAGGTTTCTTAGGTCATGGCCCTTGCCCAATTGTTCATGAAGTTACACCTAATGAATACTCTCGAAGATTACCGGACAGTGACCCTAGATATGTACCGACACCAGATGGAACGAAGTATCATGCTATTTTTCTACCAACCACTCTATAATGTAGTTAAAGATTGTTTCAAATAAAGCATCGCAAAGTCATTAGGTTATAATGAACCACATGTCACGCAATAAAAAACTGGTTAGTGGAATTTTGATATCGACTTTGATGATCGGGGTACTACTTCTTTTTTCAATCCCCACCTACCAAACTTCGGTTACTACTGGCTGTACATTACATGGCGGCACTGTTCGCAGAAGCTTGATTAGAGGGGACAGCAAGGAGAAAATTCAGCAAGAGATTGATGCAGCCAAGAGGTTGGATTCAGTAGTCGACTGTGCTGGACCAAGCCGAACAACAACTTTCAAGCTCTATGCTCTGTAGCTCATGAAAAATAAACGAATGATCGGTGTAGCCTTAGTGGTCTGTATGGTAGGAGTACTAGCATTTTACCTATACGCGATGCACACACCAGAAAGTGACTACTACAAATGTGCAAACGACCCGAAAGCTCTAATGGAAGCAACGAATCCGGCCAGATGCACAAATAGTTCTGGCACTTTTGTAGAGCCAAGATAAATGAGATTCTAAGTTGCGGAGCTCGTCTAGTAGATATTAGCACGTAAAAATCTTAGGCTCTTATGCCCAGGTAAGCGCTACAATGACAAGGTGATTATTGCTGCAGCTATACTTTTCGTCATCATTATCTATAGTTACGCCACTAATCCTTTCAGCCGCTGGAGCCTTATTCGTTTGCCGTACAAAGCACGGGTGACACGCACTACCATCCAAGCGATTGATCATACTCATAAACTAGTCGTCCGGCAAAATAAGCTCTGGAAAGCCTTCGCAGTGCTGAAAAGCGGCATTCATATTTTAAATACTCGTTACGTGCGCAGTCCTCGCTCCAAAGGACGAAATGTGGTGCAGATCATCAATGACATTCATAAGCTCAGATTTGATCCTACGAAACTTCTGGTAATTTCGGGTGATCATTTCAGTGGGCTATACGTTAGAAATCTGGGGGTTTTCTACTATCCGCTTCTCGACCCAAATAGCAAGACGGATAGGGCTGATTGGCAAAATCGTCAGCTGGTCTACCTGCAAAGCGTGGCCTATGCTTTGGGAGTATTTAGCAAATACTCTGTGCCGACTACCACTATTATGCCGACGGGTCCTATGGCAGCCACGTGTATCAATTTTCACGCCTATCCTTCTGATACCGTCTATGGCATACTGTACGCTCTGGCCGTACTGACGGGCGAAGAAGCTAGTCATGAGCTGTACGACTATAAGCTACCACACACGCAAACCTTGCAAACCAAAGCCGTCAGTCAGGCACTGCTAGTGACCTATAAGCAGACACTACACAGCCTGTATGAACACTACCGTTTGACAGTTTTTGACGAGACAACAGGCTTGATTAAGCTAGAGGTTCGTCTGTCGGGCGCGAAAGACATCACGAAACGCACCTGCGCCTTCTACGATAACGTTATTTTCTGGAAAACTACGCAACTCGCCATGAAACTCGGTACGATACCGCAGGACAAAGCTTTTCTAGCCGCCCTAAAAGCCCGGATTATTCGTAGCTTTTGGTATAAAAAGGGTGGGTATTTTTTAGAGGATCTATCTGACGAGGGACAGCAACAGCATTATTATTCATCTGATTGGCTCGTCGTGTTGTTTAGCGGCTTTTTGGCTCCGGCAGACCCAGTCGAACAGTCTTACTTTATGCGTAGTGTGGCATACATTCAAAAGACCGGCATCGATAAGCCGTTCGGGCTGAAATATCAGCACCAGACTCGGGCCCATCGACAATTCTTTATCGTCAGAATGGCGGTAGCGTCGTATGGTGGTGATGCTATTTGGAGTTTTTGGGGCATGGAGTATATCAAGTGCTTATTGCTCCTCTATAGGCAAGGCGGAAAGCTAGAGTACCTCAAAGAGGCTGACCGACAAATTGCGGCCTACAGTCAGGTGATGATACGCGATGGAGGCTTTCCGGAAGTTTATAACAGGCAGGGCGTTATGCTACAAACACCTTTTTACCGAAGTATTCGTCAAACAGGCTGGGTAGTTGGCTTCGAGCAAGTCCTCGCTTTAAGACAGAGTATTGCGGTAAGCTGAAGTCGCCTGACTCGCAAAACCTTATTCCTCTACACGACTGTCTAGCCCATGTCGTTTTAGTATTTGCAACCTTCAGCTACTGATATTTTGCTATAGTATAACGATGACCGACACACAAAAGCACCAGACAGTTGACGCTGCGTTACTGTCCGCGTCTCTCGACCCAGTCGAGGTGAAGCGCATAATTAAGTTAGCGCTAGACGAGGATCTCAGATGGGGTCCCGACGTAACCACCTATGCAACTACTGGGCCCAAGGTACATGCAGTCGCTGACGTTGTCGCCCGCCGGCCTGGCATAGTAGCTGGGCTGCCAGTTGCCAGGGCAGTGCTTGCTGCTATAGGGCTGCCAGAAGAAGCCGTCGTCACCCTGCGACAAGACGGCGATAGAGTGATGGTAGGAGATCCGGTCTTAGAAATTAATGGCTCACTACGCAAGATATTGTGCGCCGAGCGGACATTGTTGAATTTCTTGACGCATTTGTCAGGGATCGCTACCGCCACCCGAGCCTGGGTCGATGCGGTTGATGGCACAGGATGTGTGATACGTGATACTCGGAAAACCACGCCCGGTTTGCGTTCGCTTGAGAAATACGCGGTGCGCTGCGGGGGTGGTAGTAATCATCGTATGGGACTAGGCGACGCCGCACTCATTAAAGACAATCATGTCTTGGCAGCAGGGGGGATTGCGCCAGCTATTGAGGCCGTGCGCCAAGCTGCCCCCACCATTCCACTCGAAGTAGAATGTGATACGCTCACCCAAGTTCGTGAGGCGCTCACTATGAACGTTAAGTTGATCTTGCTCGACAATATGTCACTCGAGCACATAAAAGCTGCGGTTGCTCTGGGGCAAGCTTACCCGAGCACGGGTTTCGAGGCGAGCGGCGGCTTGCAGCTGGAAACCGCCAGAATAGTCGCCGAGACTGGCGTGCACTTTTTGGCGGTAGGAGCTATCACTCATTCCAGTCCCGCTCTGGATCTCGCCCTGGACGTCCGCACTTAAAAAACGGTAAACTTGACAGTATGGATGCCCCACCTATAACCAGCATCAAAGATCAGATTACAGATTTTATTGCCCGACACGCACCCTCTAATGGTGTGGTGATTGGCGTAAGCGGTGGTATAGATTCAGCTTTGGTGCTGGCACTCTGCGTGACAGCCCTCGGCAAAGAAAAGACTACCGCCTTACTCATGCCAGAAATGGCAACCGACATTAGCGACACCATTCACGAGTACATAAAACAGCTCGGGGTAAAATACGAAGTCATACCAATCAAGCTATTATTTGAAGCTTACGCGCAGCACGCCGGTATTACAGATGACCGTCTGGTTATGGGTAACTTAAAGGCCCGGATCAGAATGAGCTTGCTCTATAGTCGGTCCAACGCCCAGGGTTTAGTCGTCATGGGAACCGGTAATCGGTCGGAGCTACTGACAGGCTATTTTACCAAGTATGGTGACGGAGGTGTCGACTACCTGCCTATTGGTGCTTTATATAAGACCCAGGTCAGGGAACTGGCAAAGCACATGGGTGTACCAGAAGCCATAATTACCCAACCTCCTACTGCTGGACTGTGGGCGGGCCAAACAGATGAACAAGAACTAGGCATCACCTATCAGAAATTAGACCTAATCCTGCACGAGCACGCCGACAAAGGCATCCCCTTTGACGCAATAAACATCCCCGGTGTCACAAAAGCAGAGATCCAAACGGTTCAAAAACGTGTTGAGCATAATAGCTTCAAGTCAATTGCTCCGCAGATCTGTCAGCTGACATGACAGTCAGAGTTGTCAAAAATATTATTATGGAATCGGCTTAGTCGTGGCCGTGGTCAGTGATAGCCTAGAGCTCAAGTTGGCCTTTTTGACTTAATTATAAGGCGTACTTTTCACTGACTGAGTTACTTCCTATATTATGAATGACTAGGTCGGGCTAAAGCATTGACATACATATTGAAGTAGGTTATTGTTTTTTAATGCTTCCCAGGATATGCCGATGATAGTAGCCTCACCGGAATCAGACATGCCCGAACCCTATAATGGCTATATCGAAGCTCGTGCTATTGTGATTGCTAGAACACTAGAGGCAATCGTGGGTGAGGTCAATGTCCAGCTCTGTCCGAGAGCGATTTTACCATCTGAGCGCCACTTTGGTGTTGCTGAGCAAACTACTACTGATGCCCTGATTTATGGCTGCGTAGTCAAGCAGCGTGAAGATGGCGATAAATCTGTACTCCATAAAATGAATAATGGTAGTCCTGATATGGGTATCGTAGCACATAGCAGAGATGCCGGCCTAGCCTATGCAGAGACCGTTTTGCGGGCAGGTAACCGAGTGCGTAATGAAAGATCCACGCGCCTCCGACGGGCGGGGACAATCGATTGCTGATACTCCAGAGGAAGTGGCAGCGTTATTTGACGACACGGCAACACTTGAGAGCACAGGGCTTGTTGTGATGCCGCATATCGCAGCGGTGACTGACCGCTACTCAATCGGCCACATACGACTTGGCCCTTTCGGCACCTACACCTACCTAGGCAGGGAACATATCATCGATCATGATAACAACAGCGTATACGCTGGAGCTGATCTAGCCGTTATGCCCAGCGATGAAGCAGCTGCCTTGGAGCACGCCGCTCAAACGCTCGAAGTCCCGCCAAAAATTATCTACCTGGCCCAGCAAGCGCTCCAGCATTTTGAGGCCTTAGCGGTGTACGATGGTCGGGTTAGCGTAGATATACTCTGTGGCAGATCCGACAATGGCCAACTGCTCAGCGCCGTCGTCGATATCACCCCACGGGTAGGCAACAATACACCACCAGAAGTAGAGGCTATCAAGGCTCTATGTGAACAAGGTACTGGCCAGCATGTTGCATATGCTTCTGGCCAGCTCTACTACATTTCCAAGGAGACACCTGCGATCTCCAAAGCAGCTCGCTATATTGACACCGAATCGCTAGTCTCAACAGCAGTCGTAACTGATGTAATAAGAGTAGGTCGCTAGTAGGTAGCAGGGGAGTGGGTGGGCACAATCGGCAGATTGGGTAAGGGCTCGTTGAAGGCTTCCAGTTCTAGCCCACCTTCATATCCCCGATACGTCGTGAAACCACAGTTGAATGATTGAGTAGCTGCTAGCAATCTTGTGACCTCGCGAGGATCTAGATTTTGGCAATTTGCCCGTTGGGCTATCGTGGTGTTATGATGGCCAACGACTAAGAGCTCCAGCCCTACATACTCACCGATAATATCTCGATGTATGGAACGTAATCTTTCCCGAACATCGGGCGTGCTTTCGCCTCCCGGATACCTGTACCAATAAGCTGTCAGGCGTCTGCGCTCAGCTGCTTCTTCGGGATACAAAATTTCATACATGCGCCAATCGCAATACTTCTCAGCTCGTCCGCGCTCCTGTTCGCGTAGTCGTTCATCTTCGATAACCGTCACTGCCTCCAGGGCTGGCCAGCTGGCTTTTAGCCAGCCCAATGTCTCGCGCGTTCGCCTATAGGGCGGGAGCAAGATAGCATCAGGGGTAGCAATTTTTTTTCGCAGTTCCGGGCCAGCCGCTTCGGCTTGCCGTGGCCCAAACTTGGACAGCGGCACAGCGGGATCGCCGACCGTCATGACAAACTTATGTTTCACATCCTCATCTGTGGTTAAGGATCTCGCTAAAGCCAAAACCGTCTCAGGGTCTTCGCTACGTGCCTTGTAAGCTCGCATAAACCTTTGATAGTCCGGATCAGTGGCCATACGCCGTCTTTTCGCGTTATAGTCGGACTCTGCATGCCTAATTGAGCTTAGTCTATTTGGGTGACCCATAATTAGATCACATAATATTATAATATTGAGTAGCTGTCAAAATAGTACACTCACCTGAATCTCAAAACCCTGTCAGCATAACCATCGCATACTATTCATACATTTGCTTGTCGTTCAGTCTGTATCACCCCACACCACAATGCATAGCCTATGCTGTAGGGTCAGGAGGAGTACATATAAAGTATGGCAAACTGCATACTTTATATGTACTACCCAGGAACCCTTGTTAAAAACTAACGAACCAACCTTACTAAGCTGGCTTGCCAATGTGGGTTACGGGCGCTAGGAGGAAGATAATTCAGCCGTTCAGGTTTGAGTAGTTGCTCTCAGCAGCCTGAAAAGAGATAATGGAAGATTACACTGGAAAGGTACGACATGCAGTTCAAGGATTTTATAACTCGGCAACGGGCGGCCATTATCACGGTAGGTCTACTGCTCTTTGCGGCCGCTTTGCTAGGAGCACAGGCGACGGGATATGAACATCTATGGGGAGCGCTGTTGACCGATCTGGCGGCTTCGGCGCTCACGGTTATCTTTACTGCGCTGATCATCGATTACTTAGGGGTACGTGAAGAACACGATAAGACCAAAAATGCTGCCGGTCTGGCGGAAGATGAGATCGCGGCCACCTGTTTTCGAGTAAAATGGCGTATGGCACGGCTGTTTGGGCTGGAACGCCGCGAGACGGGCCGAGATAATATCAGCACTCGACAGCAGGCCCGGGACTACCTCGAGGAAGTGCGGCAGGAGGTGGACACCTACCTGGATACGCACGATCTGACGTCAGCAGAGACGCCCCTGGAAGTCACTATGCTAGCGAAGTATCAAGAACGTTTACAACTCGCTCGGGCTGAGCTTGAGCAGACCCTGCTGCTGTATCAATACGCCATGAGCTACAGTCTGCGGGAACGGGTGCTGAATTTGCGCAGTGAGTTGCAGGTCGCCGATAACGTACTAGGCTTCATCGATTTTTCAGAAGAGGTGAATAGAGCTAACAAATCACTTGTGAGAATATTATCGCAGGCCAAACGTGACGAAATTGTAGAAGTATTGGGTCATGACTCAAGCACCGAGCTGGGTATGCCCATTCATGCCAAAGACAGTCCGCTGGTCTAACTATTACATTACTCAGCTGCGGCCGACAAGCGCCAGGAGCTTTGTTTGGAGGTCAGCGCTTTCTGGTACTTCGAGAGCTGCCGGGAAGATGCCCATTTGGCGGTAGTCTTCTATGACCGGGCTAAACTCATCCCAAAGTGCTTGGACTAGATCATCGGCCATGTGCGTGTCTGCACCGATCAATTTGGCGATATCATAGATACGGAAGCTTCGGAAACTAATTATATGCTGCAGGTAGTCGCGGGCTGGAAAATCACCATAAGACAAGTGGGTTGTAGTATCCAAATCGTTGAAATTTCGCACGGCCTCAATGGCCACTGCATTATACTTTGCATACTCGCCTAAGGTGTCGGTGGCGGTCAGGAGAGATTCATATCGATCGCCGACATCTTCTTTGGTTTTGCCTGCCAAAACATCTGGCACCCAAGCATCGTCGTATGTATGGTAGTTGACTGATTGGCGCAGGGTAGCCGGTTTACTGGTTAGGCCAGCCGGCATGGTAGTCTCCCATTGGTCATCTCGGATTTGATCGATGACTTTTTTGAGTTCTTGATTGGATCGAATGAATAGTTCCTGAATGCTCATGATTTTCCTCCTTGTTGTAATTTCTCCTGTCTCCAGGATAGACTATTAACCAAATACTGCAGTGGTAATTCAGACAGTTGTAATCGTGCTACAGACCTAGTCTTGCACTGCAGGCTGGCCAAGCACTCCAACCTTGTCGGCTCTGAAGAATTTGACCACGAGCAATCTGCTCTTCGCGGCTTGCTTCATTGGGGTAACCGCTGCCGCCGGCCCCGCGCCAGCTGGACAGGGTAAACTGTAAGCCACCGTAAAAACCATTGCCGGTATTAATCGACCAATTACCGCCCGCCTCACAAGCTGCTAAACGGTCCCAGATACTTCCGTCAGCTGCTGAGACAGCCGTGGCTGCAGGTGAGCCCTGGCTGCTAGTAGCTTGCTGGGGACCAGCCGCTTCGGTTGACTCGCTGAGACTTGGGGTAGCTATCTGCTGATTGGCCGGCACATCCCGTGGCGCTAATGTTTCGTCCGGTGCGGGTACCCGAAAGGTTTGATCAGGATAGATTAAATCCGGATTAACAATCTCTTGATTGGCATAAAACAGTCGCAGGGATGTCGTCCCATTATCCGCTGCTAATCTGTCTAGGTAGTCACCGGATTGCACAGTAACGACTTGTGGTTTTGATGGCTCAACAGATGGTGGCGGTGCAGCCGCTGCTGTGGCTATTGTTTGATAATCATTGGTGACGTGTTGGTTAGCTGGTATACCACCACTAGCTAACGCGGAGCCGCTGGTAGCCAAAACTGACACCCCCAAAAGCGCGACTGCTGAATTTGTTAATAATCTCAAATAAATACCCTCCTTGCGACCCGCTCATGTTATTCACTTATATTATTATTGAAGCACACCTGGGTGAATAACAGGGGTAGCGTGTTACATTTTTCACCTTACAGAAAAAAACATACAATTTCTAGCTTACCCCACATGTCAAATAGTGTCAAGATCCTTACGGTTACACCACATATAGCGCCGGCCTAACCCAGCTGCTGCAAACATTGTCAAGTGCTATACTAAAAGGCATGCATTTTTTAGGCTACACAGCCGCAGTCCTGACCGTAGCTGCCTTTATACCGCAAACATATCAAGCCGTTAAAACCCGGAAAACTAGAGACCTCTCATTACCGACTTATGTCACCTTGGTTGTGACTGGTACTATGTGGTCTATCTATGGATTTGGCCTGCACGATCCTTCAATTTATCTAACGAATATAGCTATAGCGGCCTTAGCCGTGACGATTTGTGTCATGAAAATTATCGAGGGATGAGCAGGGAATTTGCCACTAATTGACCTGCGCCCTAAGCTTCGGTAGACAAGTTTTGGATTATAGTTAGCAAATCACTCGGCACGATATTGGCTTTGACGATATAACCTTGAACGCCGTAATTTTTCGCTCGTTCCCGGACATCTTGTCGGGCAAGATTTGTCATAACCAAGACTTTCGGCTGCATTTTGCTGTATTCTGGCGCCGTGCGGATTGTCTGCAACACGCTCAAGCCATCAATATCAGGAATCATAATATCGAGTAAAATAAGGTCTGGTTTAAATGACAGCACGCTGGCCAGCGCGTCCTTGCCATTCTCGACAATCAGCACGTCATAGTCACTCCGCTTTAAGACTAACGAATAGAGATTAGCGATATCAGGATCATCTTCGACAATCAAGATTTTTTTTAAACCGTTCGCGAGCGTACTCATTGGACTCATACTAGCATCGCTGTTTGCAGTTTGTCGATAGCGCCGCCCTGAGCCTTGTAGCGCTGACACAGTACACGCGGTACAATAGAAACAATGAATATCGGCCTCAGCTTTGTTGGTGTCTCTATGCTTAGCGTGTTTATAGCCCTACCGTTAGGCTGGGTGATCGGTACGGTCGGTCGGCAGTTGCGCATTAAGAGAGCGGCCTGGTACTGGCGACGTCACACTATTATTTATGCCGAATACGAGCCACCAGATAACCTCCGGCCTGGTGAGATCGCGTTTTTGTACGATCGATCCTTTGGGGAAGCAGAGCTGCTGGCAACACTCTTTGATTTAGAGCTCAGAAAAAAAGTTATCTTGTCGAACTTGCCGAGTAAAAACGATGCGGTCGACTTTCGCATCCGAGTAGTCAGTAAGGTAGTCGCAGACGATCTACGGGATTTCGAGCAGGAAACTCTAGCCACCTTAAAAGGTTACGGCCAAACAGCTACCTGGAGTCAGCTCAAGCTAGATACCGCCATCTGGGACTCCAATATCGAAACACATCTGGAGTCCGAGTTGCAGCAAAAAGACTACTTTCGGCAAGGCAGCACGAGCTTTTGGTCGACCATCGGCTTTGTAGCTTTTGGGATGATCATGGCTGGACTGACTGTCGTATTACCGACTGCCACAAGTGAGCATTGGCTACATAAGCAGCCCGTTAGTCCAGGCGATACCTATGCAGGACTGAATCATGATATCGCCACCTTTGAAGTGACCCTGCTATGGTCAATTGCCGCAGTAGCCTATGGCCTAGCGTTTTATTTTGCCGTTTCGGCCTACCGTCGAGCTATGGACTTGGAAAAGGGAACACCGCATTTACGCACTGTCTGGCCTCACATCGAAGGTTTTCGTCAGTATATACGAGTAGTCGATCAGGAACGTATTCAGTTTGAAAACCAGGAGCTTACCGTACACGCCCGCCAACAAGCCTTACCCTACGCCGTAGCCCTAAATCTTTCTACTAAATGGCAAGCGCGCTTTTCTGGGAATTAAATAGGTGTCTTTTTGAGATGGAGTAAGTAGCCTACATAGCTGGAGGCAAGGTGAATAATAAACCAAGCAATCACTACCAAGCCGTATATTTTCAGCGGCAGCCTACTAACGAGCATAGCTAATAAGCAACCCCCGATAATATAGTCAAGCTGGTCAAACGGAAACCAGCTGGCACCTGGCGCTACGGCTCGCTGACGCTTAAAAAAGCTCTCTATAGCGTCGCCAATAAGTGCTCCGGCTCCGAGTAAAACTCCCAGCAAAAATGACACATCTGCATAGCCAGCCTGCTGCAAATACATGCTGAAACCTCCTAGATGGTGGGACAGTTTTTGCTGCAGCAGAGCTACAAAAGCCGCAAAAATGATGCCGCACACCAGACCACGCCACGTTTTGCTAGAGCCCAACAATCTTTTACCGCGATAGTACTTCCCCCCATCTAGCGGTGCATTCCAGTGCCGTAAGAGCGGTAGATGGGCCACTAGAACCGGTGCCATATTGGCAGCCCCAGCTGGCAGAAAGAACCATAGCGCATACAAAAAATCATTCACCATATTGAAACCTCTTCTTTAAGCGATGCAGCGTCGGGTATAGGGCACCAAAACCACCTACTCGCCGGGAAACATGCCGAGTATTGGTCAGTAAATCGACTAGGTTGTCTCTGGTGGGCAAACTCTCTATAAGCGAATAGGTCCGACCCCACCCAACCTTGCCATGGGCGTCACTGCTGCTCGCACTGGCTACCGGGTGAGCCTCAGCCCACGCTTTGGCTGCTGTCGATTTGTTCTGAAAATATGCCCGGCCATTATAGACCTCTATGATATCCACATCGGCGGCGATGCGGCGCAAAGTCTGCAGGCTGACACCCCGCCGCACCGTTTCGAACGGATGGGGGATGTACACGAGCCCGTTTTGAGCTCGAACCTGCCGAATAGTTTCCTCGGGGCTCAGCTGAGATAAGATAGTCGCCTTTAGAAATAAACCAATTATCTCGCCCTCAGTGGTTGTTATTTCCTCGCCAATAATAATTTTGTCACCCAACTGCTCATGCAGGGCAGTCGCAAAAGTGATGCGATCATGATCGGTCACTGCGATAACATCCAGCTCACCAGAACTCAGCATAGACTGATAATCTTTGGCTGTCAGACCACCATCTGACGAAGCAGTAGAGTGCGTATGTAAATCAAGCTTATACATAGCTATAACTGCCTGATAATGAGGTTTAGCCTTTCAAACACCATATAGCTCGCCAGCACTGCTATCAGCACAGTGACTACCAAGATTTGACTGCTTAGTAGCCCGATCACTATCAGCAACATCCGAACGTCAAATGGTACTACGCCCTCATGGTAGTAATGATTTATCTCATGATGACTGAGATGCTTGCGTGTCAGGGCTAGGGCAACCTCACCCTTTGCCTTAATAAAATTAGCCGTGAGCGAAGCGCCACAAGCCACGACCGCCACGCTAGTCCAGGCAGGACGACTACTGACAGATAAAAAGTACGCAATACCGGTATACAGCAGTACCTCTTTGATACGATCAGTCGAGGCATCTAGAAACATACCGGCTTCGCTAGCCCGATTCTGTAAACGAGCTAACTCACCATCAAGTGTGTCAAACAACCCAAAAACAATCAGCAGCACACCCGCCAGCGGCAACTTACCAGCAGCAATCAAGAGGGCGATCGGTAGGTGCATGACTACGCCGACTACAGTAACTGTGGTGGGATGTAAGGAGCCGTGGGTCACTCGATTCAGCCAGTTAGCCACCCGTTTCATGATGTTCCGGATGAATTGCCGCACCCATTCCACAATATGCATGTCTCTACTGTACTTGGGATCATTATAAAAATGAAAGAAAATAGTATATGTTTAAGGGATGGGACTGCATCGAACAGGGAAGCAAGCTGACTGGCAAAAAGTGCGGCGAGAGGAACAGACAGCCTGGCAACGCTTGGCTGAGCGCACACACGGCATCATTACACCTGGTAACATCATTAGTCTAACCGGTTTGCTTGGTGTGTTTTACGGAGCCGGGCTACTTCTGTATGAGCACTATACCGCCGGTTTAATCGCCATTACCGCGGGGCGGTTAGCTGATGTGTTCGATGGCCTGATAGCCGAAAAGACGGGTACCAAAAGCCCGCTAGGGGAAGTGGTAGATGCTACGATGGACAAGCTGGCTATTTTGGTACTAATACCTATCGTGATAATTGAGCATCTGCTACCGTTTACGGTATTCGGGATCATTGTCTTACAAAATGTCGTTAACGTGATGATCGCAGCCATTGCCAAAGCCAGACGTCTTGAACTGCGTCCCACTATCGAAGGCAAAATCGCCACAGCGGCCGCGTGGGCTACTGTGGTTAGCTTTAGTGCCCTAACGGCAGCCCGCAAAGCACCACACCTCATCGTCTTGCAGGATATATTTTGGTTTGCGGCGTACCTATCGATCATACTTTTCTTGGTGTACGGACTGCGGGCTTCGCGAAATTATGCCCGCCTAGTTTTTGCTGTTAGTACGAGTGATTATATTAAGATGCTAGTAGGTAGATACCCCCCTCGCCCAAATCTACTGCACAGGTTCCAGCAAGTGATAATCATCGTGAATCCTCAGAGCAGTAACGTCCAGCGCGTCGAGAAGCGTCGCTACGAACTAAGCACGTTATTTCCCCTCACACCCATTAAACTTATAGAAACTACTACCCGACCGGCTCAACTGACAGCTAGACTCAAACGAGCCCTCATTAATCAATCAGGTCCTACCTTACTATGTATCGGCGGCGGTGATGGTACGGTACATCTGGTAGTCAACAGTTTGATGCAACTCCAGACAGAGATTGATCTGGCACAGGCACCAGTGTTACCACTGTGGGGCGGCAACGCGAACGATCTCGCTACCATGTTGAATGGGCTTTCATCACGTACAAGCCTGAGAAGGTTGCTGACTAGCGCTAATATAATCGCCATTCATCCTCTTAAAATTACAAGCAGCTTGGATGGCCAAACGTCTACCCATCACTACGCCGCTTGCTATGCTAGCTTTGGTGTTTCCGCTTATGCCACTGCCGAACTCGAAAAGCCAGTATATAAAAAGCGATTACAGAGCAATTCGGCTCTGGGAACTTTCATCAAAGAATTTAAACAAGCTTGCCGGGCAATTTTAGATGCACCAGGATTTGATGCCGAACAAAATGGTAAACGAATTAAAATTTTCGAACAGGTGTTTTCTAATGGCTCAAGGGTAGCTAAGATGGACCGCTTACCAGTCAAGTTGCACGAAAAACGCTTTTATCGGGCGGTTAACTCGGAGACGCAGCCCACTCCTTTATTTTATATTCGGCAATTCCTACTTTTACGCGGCAAGAAGCTCGGCGAAGTCACTGACCAAAACTTTCGGTTTACCACCAAGGAACGTGCTTGGGCGCAGTTTGACGGCGAGGCGAGGGTGCTACCCAAAAATACTACTGTTAGCATCGGTCTAGCGGAAGCACCTTTCTATGCTGTTAGCACCAAACTCAAACCGCGTGAAAACCACCAGGCCTCACCGGCAACAGATGCTGGTAATTAGCTTATTGTAGAGAAAACAGCTAGTATTGGCATAAGAGATAGCTTAAGTGAGGACACAGATATGGCTAAAACAGCGACAAAATCCTCAAAGAACACTAAAAACAAACTAGGACGCTTGCAACGTCTGAGTCTCTTATCATTTAATCGGCCACATCAGGCTGCTCTGATCTTATTGGTCTTGGTACTCTTTGGTGCTGTTTGCTACGGCACGCTACTAAAACGCGAGGGCTTCCCTAGTATCAATACGCCTCTTGCCATCGCCAGCGGCACCTACCTTGTCAATGATCCCGCCCGTGTCGACGCCGACATTGCAAAACCATTAAGTGACTTCTTGCTGAAACAAGCTGATATTACGACAGTCCAGAGCCAAAGTTTTGCTAATTTTTATAATATCACGGTGTCGTACAAGGAGGGTGTCAGCGCTTCGGCTAGAAGTAGCTCACTGTCCAAGCAAATAACCGACCGTCATCTGCTACCCAAGCAGTCAACTCTCAAGCTGGCTCCAGTCGAATTCGGTTTTACGAGTCGCGGTGACGATTTGGTCGTATCTTTTTATAGTACTGGCCATACGCAAGATAGTCACAGCTTAGTAGCTAAGGCAAAAGCCGCTGCAGCTTTTATCCAAAAGAAGCATTTACCCCTGGTACAGACCGCTTCGATAATTGATCCATATGAAGCCGCCGTCAACCCCTTAAGCGGGCAGCGGGAAACCACCCAAAAATCATTCGATAGGTTCGGGCAGCGGGAAGCTGCTGCTAGCAAGTTTTATACCTCAGTCGTGATAGGAGTAAAGGCTACGACTGGCGCTGACAATCTTGATTTGGATAAACAGGTTCGAGGGGCAGTTGCGAGCCTCAATCAGCAAGCTCAGTTCTCTGGTTATCAGGCGGTCGTCAGTGCCAGCTATGCACCGCAGATCAACGACCAAATTAACACGCTACAAACCTCGCTTTTGGAGGGTTTGCTGGCTGTATTGATAGTCGGTTCGCTAGTGATTGCTATCCGAGCCTCATTGATTACCGTCCTATCCATGGTAACCGTACTGGCTACCGTCAATGGGCTGTTATATGTGTTGGGCTATAGCCTCAATACCATCACTTTATTTGCGCTCATCCTCGGCCTGTCGCTCATAGTCGATGATACGATCATTATGGTCGAGGCGCTCGACGCACAGCGACGCCGACAAAAGACGGCTGATCTGGCGGTCAGTGAAGCTACGCGGCGGGTCAGCCGGGCTATGATCGCCGCCACTTCGACGTCGGTGCTGAGCTTTGCGCCATTATTATTTGTCGGCGGCATACTCGGCAATTTTATTCGTGCCATACCGATAACTATCATCGCCGCACTCTTGACCAGTCTATTCGTAGCGCTAGTATTTATTCCGTTCTTCGGACGCTTCCTATTACTTGGTAAAAAACAAATGGGCGCTGACAACGTGCACGAGCTAAGTGCGGGCATCGAACGGCGCATCATTAAGTTCGTCGCCAGCCCCATGCTCTGGGCCAAAGGCTCAACCAAAAAGCTCATGAGCGTCGGGTTGATTGCTGTAGCAATCGGTTTTGGTTTCATCGGTGCAGGCGGTTACTTGTTCCAAAAAGTCAGCTTCAATATTTTCCCGCCGGCCAAAGATGGCGATCAGCTCAGTATCACCGTAGTCTTTCATCCAAATACTTCGATCGCCCAAGCCCAGGTGATTGCCGGTCAAGTCGATCACCTCGTCAGCCAGACAACTGGGAGCAATTTTGTCAGAGCCTCGTACTTTGGGCGAGCTGACATTCAGCAAGCTATGCTGACGACCGATATCATCCCCTACCAACAGCGCGCTATCACCGCCCCAGAGCTTGTCAAGCAATTGAACGCCAAATTTGACACTTTTTCAGCCGCCTCCGTCGAAGCCGCTCCATTGGCTGCCGGACCACCGGCTGCTGACTTTACAGTACAGATAGAATCAGGTAAAAACCGGCCTGGAGCCTTGCGTCTGGCTGATGTGGTCGCCACGTATCTACAGAAAGAGGCCGTACTCCGGCGAGCCGACGGCAGTATTGCCAAGGTAAAAAACGTTCGTATCAGCAATGCCAGTATTTACGTGCGCAGTGATAACAGGCAGTACGTAGCGGTCACTGCCAAGTTCGTCGATACTGATACCAGCACGCTCGTTAGCCTCGCAAAGACCGCCGTGCAAAAACACTTCACCGACAACAAAGTAGCTACTTATGGTCTCCCAAAAAACACTATTGATTTTGATGCTGGTCAAGAAGACCAGAACCAGGACAGCTTTAAAACGCTGGCTTTAGCGTTCCCGGCACTACTATTTGTGATTTACTTGGTCCTGGCGTTTCAATTCCGCAGCCTATTACAGCCGCTACTCATCTTTATGGCACTGCCGTTTAGCTTGTTTGGCATTACCCTCGGCCTGTACCTGACAAACAATCCCTTCAGCTTCTTCGCTATGCTTGGTTTCTTCGCGCTGATCGGTCTTAGCATTAAAAACACCATCCTGCTGACTGATTATGCCAATCAATCCCGGAAAGCCGGCATGCACCCAGTGGATGCTGCTCATGAAGCTTTAAGCGAGCGCTTCCGTCCCTTAATTGCTACCAGTCTAACGGCAGTTTTTTCGCTGATCCCGTTAGCTTTGGCGAGCCCGTTCTGGGAAGGCTTAGCCGTAGTCTTGATTTTCGGCCTGTTGTCCAGCACCTTCCTGGTTATCACGGTGTTCCCGTACTACTACCTCGGCAGCGAATTTTTGCGCCAACATTTTAACCGTCGCACAGGTATATTACTTAAGGTTAGGCAAAGAAACTCTTAACCTGTATAATTGCTATCATGAAGCATGGCCCTGCGGGAGGTATTACACCACTTCAGCCCGGCGAGGCGACTGAATATTTAAGCTTTCTCAGTAATGCCGTGCAAGAGATCAGCACCTCGCTGCACTATACGACGACGCTTCAGAATGTAGCTAGCACTATGGTACCCAGAATCGCCGATTGGTGCGCCGTAGACATTGCTCAAGACGATGGCACACTGAAACGACTAGCGACAGCTCATATTGATCCCAAAAAAATAAAAAAAGCATTAGAGATAGGAAAGAAGTATCCCCGCGACCCGAATGCTGGTAGCGGCTCTCCGCATGTCCTCAAAACGGGCGTACCAGAAATGTCCAATGGCATTACCGACAACCTCTTAGTAGACGCCGCGATCAATAAGGAACATCTTGCCATGATGCGCGACTTACAATTTCATTCTTTGATGATCGTACCCATAAAATCGCGGCGTAGAACCCTCGGCACCATGACCTTCGTTTGGGCAGAATCAGCGAAGTCATATAGCCTCGCCGATTTGGCCTTCGCTGAGATATTGGCCAGTGTAGCTGGTAGTGCGATTGATAATTCACGCTTGTACCAAGCAGCGAAGCGAGCAGCAGCTAAAAAATTAGTCGCGAGTCACTAAGCATGCGGTGGCGTAACCGCGACGGCGCGCTCTTCTTTGTGATAGCTCCGACCCTCAGGCGTTACTGAGAACAGCAAGATACGGTCAAAAGGCATTTCAACCGCCGCTATGTCGGCATCGCTGATAGCCTCCAGATGCTTGATAAGTGTGCGTAGCGTATTGCCATGCGACACCACGAGGACTGTCTTTCCAGCCTGCAACTGGGGCAGAATACGGGACTCATAAAAAGGCACTGTTCGGGCGTGCACCATCTGCAGAGTTTCGCCACCCGGTATGGGATGATCCCAAGCTCGGCGGATACCGTCAAACTTGTCCTTACCCAGCCGGTCGAGTACTTGCCACTTATCTAGGCCAGTATACTCACCGTAGTCACGCTCGTTAAGCGGCGCGTGACGTTCGTGGGGCAAATCAGGCTGCTGCTGTGCTGTCGACAAGAGACCTTGCAACGTTTCCAAAGTCCGGACATGTTCAGAGTAATAAGCCAAATCGATAGTTAGGTCCTGCAGAGCCTCACCGATCAAGCGGGCATCCTGGCGGCCTTTCTCGGTGAGGTGAACATCCGCCTGGCCGGTCCATTTGCCCAATACGTTCCATTCGGACTCGGCATGTCGGACTAGAATGAGTTTGCCGCTGCCCGGTACAGATTTTTTATTACGCGAATTTGTAGCCATTGCTTGGTATTATAGAACTAGTATGCTGATTCAGTCTATTATCGGGCGGCAGATTTTTGATTCGCGGGGCTACCCGACGGTGGAGTGTGACGTCACGCTAGCCGATGGCAGCCAGGGACGAGCTGCTGTTCCCTCGGGAGCATCCACTGGTAGTGGCGAAGCACTGGAATTACGGGATGGCGGTCAAGCGTTTGGCGGTAAAGGTGTCACAAAAGCCGTGGCAAACCTTCACCAGCTAATTGCACCAGCACTGCAAGGCCAAGACGCTAGCAATCAAGCAGCCATCGATCAAACACTGCAGGACTTGGATGGCACTGCCGACAAAAGCCGCCTTGGCGCCAATGCCACCCTAGCGGTATCACTGGCTGTCGCTCATGCCATGGCGGCTTGCAAGAAACAACCACTGTATATCCACATCGGCGCACTAGCCGGTAATGATACTTTCACACTACCGCTGCCCATGCTAAATATCTTAAATGGTGGCCAACATGCTGCTGGCTCCACCGATATTCAAGAGTTCATGATACTGCCAATTGGGGCCACAGATTTGGCAACTGCTCTGCGTATGGCCAGCGAAGTTTATCATACGCTCGCCAGCGTTCTACAAGCAAAAGGCTACGCTACGACCGTCGGTGACGAAGGAGGCTATGCGCCTAGCGTCACCGGCGGGTCAAATGAGGCTCTGGAGCTCATCATGACCGCCATTACCCAAGCAGGCTACCGTCCCGGCAAAGATATCGCCTTGGCCTTAGACGTCGCTGCCAGTGAGCTAGTAGACGGCTCAGATTATAATTTTGCCCGCGAAGGTAAGATCTACACGGTCGCGCAGTTGATTGAACAATACGCCGCTCTAGCCAAAGATTTCCCGCTACTATCAATCGAAGATGGGCTAGCCGAGAAAGATTGGTCCGGCTGGCAACAACTTACTCTAGAACTCGGTGGCACACTGCAACTGGTAGGTGATGATCTACTGGTTACCAATACCACCTTACTCCAAAAAGCCATCCGTCTCAAAGCTGCCAATGCTATACTCATCAAACCCAATCAAATCGGCACACTCAGCGAGACTATAGCTGCTGTCCGTATGGCGCAGGCTGCTGGTTGGCGCACCATTATATCGCATCGCTCGGGCGAAACCGAGGATACTACCATTGCCCATCTGGCAGTTGGCCTAAACGCCGGACAGATCAAAACCGGCTCCTTTTCGCGCTCTGAACGCCTGGCCAAATACAATGAACTACTGCGTATTGCTGAAACGTTAACCAACCCACGATTGGCGCCATTCCATGCAGCATAAGGCCGCCCGTTCTGTGCTCCTTGCGCAGATCAGTTTATTTGCCGCGGCGGCCATTTGCTATGCTTTGGTGCCACAATATTTAGGCAAAGGTGGTGGGGCGAGTAATTACGGCGTACATCGGGAAACAATAGCTTTTTATAGCCTGGGACTAATCGGTTGTGGACTCTGCTTAGCTATGGCCGCCCGATCCTTGTTGTCGGCTACACCTACGGCAACGGCTCTCGCTAGGGCGTTACGCACACTAGCAATCCTCTTCATTCTAGTTTTGCTCAGTACATATCCTTATAAACTGAGTGCAACATTAGACTTGCTACATATGGCTGTTACCATATTGCTGTTTGTCTATGAAATTAGCCTAGGCATTTGGCTGGTTAGTCGACTGAGCAGAAACATACCTAGCAGTTTATTACTGGCAGGTCAGTTAACCGGTTCGCTCTTTGCGCTACTCAGTCTATTGGGAAAAGTACACTTGTTGTTTCCAGCCGAAGCGGTAGCGGCGCTGTTTTTCGGCGGATTACTAGTCAGAGTTACCGCTCAAGCTGAGTCTTCAGCCTAAAACAGGCTAGCGGTGTTTAGCCTTGAGGGCAACATACGCAGCAATAAAAATACACATAACTATGATCGCCATAGCCGTAAGGTTCATATATAACCGCATTCGGCTAGGACGAGAACTGGCTTGCTCTAAAGCTACCCGCTCACGTACTGCTTTAGCTAAGGCATCTCCTATGTCGGCATCGGTGATCATAGTCGGCTGATCTTGCCCGACTTCATGAAAGAGGGGCTGGGCCACCGGTCCATCATCATAGTTCCAGGCCTGGATTGTAGGCTTACGAGGCATATCTCTCGATTATATAATAATTACCGCCATGAAAGGGAATTCAGGAGAAAAATGATATCATTATAGGTATGAAAAGTGCTGGAGGTATTGCCTTATTGTCTGTCTATAACAAGACTGGCATTGTGGAATTTGCGGATGAACTGGTGCGCCTGGGATGGCAGGTCTATGCCTCAGGTGGTACAGCTAAGACCGTCTCAGAAGCTGGCATCGTAGTCAATGACATTACAGCCCTAGTTGGTGGCTCAGCCATATTGGGACACCGGGTAGTTACATTGTCGCGTGAGATCTCAGCCGGCCTGCTAGCCGATAAAGACAGTCCGGAAGACATGGCAGAACTGGCGGCCCTACACCTCCCGGTAATCGACCTGGTATGCGTCGATATGTATCCATTAGAGGAGACTATCATGCAGCCGGGCTCTAGGAAACAAGAGGTCATTGATCAGACAGATATCGGTGGCCCGACGATGCTACGAGCAGCTGCGAAAGGCCAGCGAATTGTGCTGTCTCACGCCGACCAACGTCAACCTGTCTTGGACTGGCTGAAAGCCGGCAAACCAGATGAAGCAACTTTCCTCGGCCAATTAGCTGCTCGAGCCGAGTATGAAGTGGCTCGCTATGTCTGGACATCTGCCCATTATCTGAGTGGTCGCACAGTGAGCGGCTCCGTAGCTCAACTGAGCAGTCCGACAAAGTACGGTGAAAACCCACAGCAAGCCCCAGCCGCCTTTTACGCCGACAACCGCATAGCTGCCGACCCTCTCGGTCTTGACCAGTTTGAACATGTGCAGGGCATGAAGCGCAGCTTCATCAATATGACTGACATCGACCGCCTGCTGCAGACGGTGACGCATGTCGCGGCCGGCTTCGCGCGCAACTTTGACGGCGTGCCAGCCATTGCCGTCGGCGTCAAACACGGCAATGCTTGTGGTGCTGCAGTTGCCGAGACAGCCGTTGAAGCTATCCAGAACATGTTGCTCGGTGACACCCGTGCCATCTTCGGGGGCGTGGTCATGCTGAATGACGAGATTGACAAAGCTGTCGCCGACACCCTAATGCATTTCGCCATGGAGGGCAAGCGACCCCGTCTGCTTGATGGCGTTATTGGCTCAAGTGTGACCAAAGAAGCCTTAGAGCTCCTCAGTCGCAATAAATTACGCGTTGTAGTCAATCCAGCCCTGGAAAACTTAGACGAGACCTCGCTCGATACCAAACGCCGCAGCCGACCAGTCCGCGGCGGCACTTTGGAGCAGCCGAACTACGACTTCATCCTCGACCTACAAGCTGACTACTTAGAACAGCACGGTGAAGCCACCGACCAGCAGCGACGCGACCTAGTTCTGGCCTGGGCCATCGGCTGCACCAGCAACAGTAACACCATCACACTTGTAAAAAACGGCCAGCTCATCGGCAATGGGGTCGGCCAGCAAGACCGCGTCGGCGCTGCCCAGCTAGCCCTTAGTCGTACTACGACCGCTTTACCGACACTGGCAGAGCAGGGCGACAAAATCATTCTCACCATCACCCTCGACAAAGCCAAGCTGGCCGGCGCCAGTGCCTACAGCGACAGCTTCTTTCCATTTCCCGATGGCCCCGGTTTGCTGGCCACTGCTGGCATCCGCGCCCTTCTCACTTCTAGTGGCTCTGTGGCTGATGAGATCGTCATTCAAAGTCTTGTTAGCCAAAACGTTGTCGTCTTAACCGTCCCTGATAAACTTGCCCGCGGCTTCTACTTGCATTAAATTATTGTCTAGAAATTTTGTGTTATTCTTAAGCCTACCATGGCAATCGAGGAACATGCCCTATCTCAACCTGAAGCTAGGGGCTGTGTGTACGCCTGCTTGGCAGCAGAAGATGTTGGTACGGCAGTTCTAGAGTTGGTCGGCGACCTAGCTGCAGCTACTGACCCTGATGTCCTGAAGATAGCAGAATATGCCTTGCTCAAAAGACCGATTAATAACGGCCTAAAACGATACCTTGATGCCTCAGATGAAGGACCCGGTGGTACGCTAACACCTACTGATCTGCAGACTCAGGTTAGTAGAGAAGTTGATCGCTACGCCCAACAGGAGCTATGGCAAGACCCAAATCATGGATTGCTAGCCAAGATCAACCTGCGAAGAGTCGAAATATACAGAGATCAAGAAAGAAGAGAGACAATACTGGGTACGACGCAGAAAGTTACACGTGCAGTAACCAGCTCCACAATAGCCTTATATGATGCCGCTGTGGTGAACGCGGCAGTTATTCATCAAGCCGGGGGGATGGTCGAGCATCCACGTCAAGTTTTCATTGCTGCCGTGAAAGCCGACAGCTCTTTACCGCGGGCCATGACACGCATTCATCTTCAGCAAGTACGGGCAACAGATGCAAGCGTGACCAGATTAAGCACGAGTAAGCTTTCAGGCACGCCTGGATGGAATGAAGAGGCTCTGGTAGGCGACGGAATAAAGGGGGCAAAATTAAAGACACCGCTTGCAACATGGATTAATGCTAAAGATTTATTAAATGCCTGGGTACCACACTCGACAGGTACGGAGTCAGAAATCGATGACATCGCATTATCTGATGTGACTATTGGTTGCTTGATATCTTTCGAGCCGCAATTAGTGACAGGCTACTATCGACATCTTGTAGATTTAATTGAACGACACTCGGCTTGGCCGGTTGAATTAAGAGCGTAATGGCACGTCATATGCCTCTCTAGCTACTAGTACGGACGGTCTTGCTCGAAAGCTTCAGACCATTGGCCTTTGCTAGCGAGACTGTTGGCCTCTAAGCGGTGCAGGTAAGCGGCGCGTGCCTTATCAGGATCGCCAGCGGCGTAGAGGGTGAGAACGGGGTTTTGGATAGCACGGCTGTAAGAGAAACTGAGTGGCCAAGGTGCACCGCCGAGTTTGTTCATGGCATCGAGATGGGCGGTAGCTTCTTCCTCGGACTGTCCGCCGGACAGGAAAACCACGCCAGCGAGATTGGCCGGGACATTTTCGGTTAGACATTTGAGGGTCTGCTCAGCGACCGTCTGGACGTCGGCACGGGCAGCAGCGTCTTTGCCGGAAAGCACCATGCTAGCCTTCAAGATCAGACCTTCTAGCAAAACGTCTTGGTTGGCCAGCGCAGCAAAGAGCGCTTTGAGCGTTTGGGCACTAGCTTCGTAGCAACGTTCGATGGAGTGGTCGCCGTCAAGTAAGACTTCCGGTTCGACGATAGGCACAATGCCCGCTTCCTGGGCTAGAGCAGCGTAACGAGCCAAGGCATGAGCATTGGCCTCAATGCAGGCCGCGCTCGGTGCGCTGTCACCGTCAATGGTGATGACCGCCCGCCATTTGGCAAAGCCGGCACCCATGGTCGCATACTCGGCAAAACGTTTGCGCAGGCCGTCCAGACCTTCCGTAACTTTTTCGCCTTCGTGCAAGGCTAAATCCTGAGCGCCCATGTCAACTTTGATGCCTGGGATGATGCCTTTTGTCTTTAGGACCTCTGGGAAGAGGGTTCCAGCCATGTCTTTTTGCCTGATAGTTTCGTCGTAAAGGATTACGCCGCTCAAATACTGCTCGACCCCATCACTGGTTAGCAATAACTCCCGGTAGGCACGGCGGCTCTCTTCGGTACACTCCAAGCCAGCGGCCTCAAAGCGTTTACCGACAGTGGAGCTGCTTTCATCCGCAGCCAGCAGACCTTTACCTACTGCTACCATCGCTTTTGCATTATCTCTCAATTGCTGGTCATATTTCATGTCGTCTCCTTATATAGCTCAACTAACTCTTTATTGCCGATAATTACTGGCACCCGCTGGTGTAGGGCCGTAGGTACCATATCCAAAATGACCTCCGTGCCGGTACTGGCCGCGCCACCGGCCTGCTCCATCAGAAAAGCGATCGGTTTGGCCTCGTAATTGAGCCGCAATTTGGGTTTAAATTTGCCAGCACCGCTGGTATCAAAAGCTGGCATGAAAAAAACGCCGCCCTTCAGCATATTGCGGTGGAAGTCGCCGACAAAAGCACCAATCCACCTAACTTTGAGGATCTTTTGTTTAATCAGCGCCAGGTAAGCCTGATCGCGCTCGGCCATAAAGGGTGCGTAGCCTTCGTTGAAACTATAATAGGCGTGCTCGTCGGGCAGCGTCACCCGCGCCTCGCTGAGCAAAAACTCACCCAGATCGACGTCTAGCGTGAATTCGTGCACTCCGTCGCCCCAGGTAAAGACCAGCATGGTGCTGCTACCGTATAGGACGTATCCAGCCAGTACCTGGTCGCGACCAGCCTGGAAAAACTGTCGCTCGTCACCAGCCGGCATATCGTCCAGCTTGCGATGGATCGAGAAAATCGTTCCGACACTGACATTGACATCGATATTACTGCTGCCATCCAGCGGGTCAAAGGCAATCACATACTTTGCAGCTGGATTCTCCAGGTCGACGACCTGCTCCTCTTCCTCACTGGCCAGCGCCGCAAACAGCCCAGTGCTTTTCAGGTAGTCTTTACAGAGGTCATTGGTATACACATCCAGCGTCGCTTGGGCTTCGTCTTGTACATTTGTGCTGCCGGCCATGCCGCGGATATCTGCTAGTCCTGCCCGATTGGTTTGTGACGAAATCAGTTTGCCGATAGTGGCAATATCCGACATCATCATAACTAAATCAAGCTGTTCTGGGTGGCCCTCCAGCTTTTCCAGCAAGTACTGTTGCAACGTTTTTGGCATGTGTGGCGTGGTTCCCATTCAACGATTCATTATACTATCTTTGCCAGTTTTTTCAGCTTCATCCCGCCCCATTTCCAGTTGTTTTTTATATAACACCCTCAGATAGTAGGCCGGGATTAAGATTGCTGCCAGCGGGCGTGGACGGCGCGGGCTTTGGCAGCAGCCAGGCCCGTATAGTGGGTTTCGGGAGTGGTGATGATAGCTTGTTCGGCAGGGATGAATTTATGCCAGTACTCACTCGCTGCAGGATCGGTGGCAATGGCTTGAGACAATGACTGGTTAGCCGCAAGCGCTTGGTGGGCCAGGGTCTTGCTGGCTTCGTGGGCAGCGGTATGGCCGTATTTTTCCAGTAGAAGATACAGTGGCTCAGCGGCGATGGCGCCGGCGCTGAGAGTCAGGTTGCGCCGCATATTGTCGGGGTCTACTTCCAGCTTGGCCATGATGCGGTCCAAGCGCTCCAGCATATTGGCCAACAGGGCAGGAACCAGGACGTAGAAGCGGGAATTGGCCGAATCGGTCAGGTCGCGCTGGTGCTCGCTGGCTAGGTTCAGGTTTGCGTTGACAGATTGCGCCAAGACTTGTTTGTGCAGGCTGACAATGTTTTCGAAATTCCAAGGGTTGCGTTTGTGGGCCATGGTGGAAGAGCCGGTTTGGCCGTCTTCAAATTTTTCACGGACTTCGGCGATTTCGCTGCGCTGCAGGTGGCGCAGGTCATGGCCAATGTTGGCTAGGATACCGGACATTGTTTTCATCTCGTCGATGAGCCGGACTAGGTTTTCTGGCGGCAGGATTTGGGTGGAATAAGGGGCAGGCTGCAGGCCAAGCCGGGCCAGCAGGCTTGCTTCAAACGCTAGTGGGTCGTCGATGAAGACACTGAGCGCATTGTAAGCGCCAACGGCGCCGGAGAATTTACCACGCAGTTCACCAGTCAGCCACTCCAGGCACTGCAAGCTGTAGCCCAGGCGCTCGACGTACTCGGCGACCGCGAAACCGAAGGTAATCGGCACGGCATGCTGGCCGTGGGTGCGGCCGACCTGCGGAGTATCGGCATACTTCTCTGTCAGATCAAGTAGGGTTTTATGTAACCGCTGAGCCCTTGGCAGCAATACCATTTGAACGATGTCACGCATCTGCAGGGCATTGGCTGTGGCAATGATGTCATAGGATGTGGCGCCAAAATGCACGTAGGGCTTAGCCTCATCGCTAATGCCGGCCTTGATGCAATTCACCAGGGCTTTGATGTCGTGGCGGGTAGTTTTTTCTTCGGCGTAGACGTCGGCGGCTTTGACTTGGGCCGCCGCAGCGACGATCTCATCGGCCGCTGTCTTCGGGCAGACCTTGAATTCCGCCAGCGTCAAGGCCAGCGCCGCCTCGACGTAGGCCTGGTAAGCTACCCGGCTCTCTTCAGACACATAACGAGCGATTTCTGGGTCGTAATAACGGCTGTCGAGCGGGTCGATGCCACTGTAATTAGGGGTAGGTGAGGGATCTGGCAACTTGACGGGCTTCACGCCGCGCTCGTTTCCAGGTACGCCTTGACGTTAGCCTCAATCCGCCCCGGCACATTATCAGCTAGCGCTTTGACAAAGTTTTCGCCCGTCATTTCCTCGTATAATTCAATATAGCGCTCAGTCACCATTTGCACAAAATCGTCATCCAGTTCCGGCATGGTTTCGCCGGGCTGGTTGCGAAAACCGCGCTCCATCAGCCATTCGCGAACAAATTCTTTCGATAAATGCCGCGGGGTAACTTGCTTGTCGCCACCGACATAAGCGTCGTAACTGTCGGCGTAAAAGTAGCGCGACGAATCAGGCGTGTTGGCTTCGTCAATCAAAATTAAACGGCCATCCAAGCGGCCGAATTCATACTTCGTATCAGCTAAGACTAACCCTCTGGCGCGAGCCATTTCCTGGCCACGAGCGAATAATTGGCGAGTGTAATCCTGGAGTTGCTGCCACTCTTCGGCCGTTGCCAAGCCTTGGGCCAAGATGTCAGCCCCGATAATATCCTCGTCGTGGCCGACGTCAGCCTTGGTCGTCGGGGTGATGAGCGGTTCGGGGAAGGCGTCGTATTCGCTCAAACCTTCCGGCATCACAGCGCCACAAAGTTCGCGCTTGCCAGCCTGGTACTCCCGCCAGGCATGTCCCACCAGGCAGCCGCGGATGACCATTTCGATCATCACTGGTTCTGCCTTGAGGCCGGCGCTAGCGTTGGGGTCAGGCACAGCTTGCAGCCAATTCGGCACAATGTCGCTGGTCTTCTCGAGGAAATGTGCTGCTAATTGATTCAAGACCTGGCCTTTATAAGGAATGGCCCGTGCCAGGACGATGTCAAAAGCTGAGATCCGGTCAGTCGCAATCATGACCAGCCGCTTGTCGCCAATACTGTAGACATCTCGGACTTTGCCGTGATACAGCGCCGTCTGGCCCGGAAATTGAAAATCAGTGGTCGAAATTGCCTGTGTACCCATTACTATGTATTATACGGTATGATTATTGTATTAGGAAAGTGCTTTGCATAATAATTTAGGAGGAATTTATGGCTAATCCCATCGTCGGCATCATAATGGGGTCAAAATCAGATCTGGACATCATGTCCGAAGCGGCGAAAGTCCTCGATGACTTAGGCGTAGCCAATGAACTGCGCATCCTTTCAGCCCATCGCACACCAGCAGAAATGATCGAGTACATCGCCGGCGCTCAAGAGCGAGGCCTACAAGTAATCATCGCCGGCGCCGGCGGCTCGGCCCACCTGGCCGGAGTGGCCGCTGCTCACACGCCCCTGCCGGTTTTATCCATACCAGTCAAGCGGGCGGGCCACGACCATGAGGCCTTATTTTCAAACGTCATGATGCCTCCTGGTATCCCCCTCGCTACTATGCCCGAAAACGGTGGCAAAAATGCCGGTCTGCTAGCCGTCGAAATCTTGGCGCTAAACGATCCTGCTCTGGCTCAACGCTATGCTGCTTTTCGCCAAAAACAGCACGACAGCGTTCTCGAAACCAACG
>CAYTRU010000001.1:33552-34313 GCA_964440265.1 uncultured Candidatus Saccharibacteria bacterium
ATATCTCGTACATGGCACTGTAGGCCACAACCACTTCATCGAGGAAAGGACCATACTGCTCAATATCGAGCTCACGGAAAGAAAAGGCCTGCGCTTCAATGGCCGATCTCATAAGACTGGCCTCCGCGTCCATGGCAGTGAAGGGCTCCACGCCAGACGCTATCAATGCGCCATAGCCCCGATGAAAGGCCGACAAGATAGATGATTGTTTGAGAGCTACTTGGCGGCGCGCTGCTGCGTCAGGAGCATCTTGAGACCTGAGCAATTCTGCCGTCACCCTACGCACCATTTTTGCAGGTTGTGAGTCTGGCGGAAGACTCTGGCACCACAAGGGCAACAACCACCGCTCGGCATATATGTCGGCAAGGCGCGTAGACAAATCAGCCCGATCCTGCGGTTTAAAGCCGTCCAGTTCGACACTCATGATTCTTAATATAATATCATATTGTTTAAATTCAACAAAATTTATTCTAAAAGTTTAGTATGTTCGGCATATTAATCAGTTAGCTCTAGCAAATCACGGTAATCATGAATAATCAGTTCCGCCTCCACTAGGTCTTGAAGCTTATTTGTATCATTACAGATGCCGATGCAACGCAAGCCAGCGGCATGAGCCGAGGCGATACCTTTAGCAGTGTCTTCGACAGCCAGGGCTTGATCGACCGCTATGCCTCTTGAGCGCAAGCCAAGCTGATAGGCATGTGGATCGGGCTTGCGACGATTAGCTATGTCTTCGAAGGACACAATCCCTTGGAAAAATT
>CAYTRU010000002.1:0-22408 GCA_964440265.1 uncultured Candidatus Saccharibacteria bacterium
TCGAACGCTTCTTTTAATTTAGCTATCGTTTCTTCTGCATCTACGCCATCGGCATTGCGTACACGCCAGAGCTGGCCAAGACCCAGGCTGGCGCGGTAAAGCGGGGGATCACGATTCGTCACGTCGTGCAGGAGGTCCAGGCTGCGAATTATTACGTGATCAGCCGTTGGCTGAAGCTGGGGATTGCCCTGCGAACACTAAAACGGCCGCGTGGCTACCATCTGACGATTATCGATGATACGTGCGCCATCGTGACCTTTAGTAATCCGGCTGATACCGAGCAGCGCATCAGCCTCCTCAGTACCGATCAAAACACCATTGCTATCTTCCAGTCACAGTTTGAAGTCGTGTGGCAGAGCGCCAAACCACTAAGGTAATCGATCTTGACGGGGGATGAAAAGTTAGCTAAGCTAAGTATATGAAAACTGTGCCCATCCATGATGCCAAGACTAATTTGAGTAAGTATATCGCTGCTGCTAAGCGTGGTGAGACGATTGGTATCGGTGCCTACGGCAAGTATGAAGTCTCCTTGGTGGTCGAGCCGAAGTACGCCTCTCAGCATCAGTCGAAACCAGGCGCAAAAAAAGCGGTACGCCAGCTAGGTACGCTTCGAGGCAAAGTCTGGGTTGCACCTGATGCCTTCAGCGAAGAGCTGGATCAGGAGATCTCCGATAGTTTTGCAATCAATCAAGAGACAGACTGAATGTTGCTCGATACCAATGTTATCATTTGGCTGTTAATGGAACCGGAGCGTCTTGGTGCCAAGACGCGGCGCCTGCTGGAACAGACCGAAAAACTCAGCATTAGTGTCGCCACGCAATATGAGATCGCGCTGAAGGAGCGACTGGGCAAGCTTGAAGCGTCTCGCACATCGCGATCCGTTTGACCTGCTGATCATAGCCCTGGCTATAGAACGAAAGTTGACGCTGATCACTGCAGATAGGACAATACTAGCTATGCAGCTACCCGGATTACAAACTTGGGACTCGAGAAAGTAAGTTTCTAATGGCCACCTTGAAAGAATTGCGTGATGAGCGCTTGCGTAAGCTGGAAGCACTGAGACAGCTTGGTATTGATCCGTTTCCGGCTACCACCGCTCGTACTCACACCTTAGCTGAAATTCATGACAGGTTTGGTGCTCTAGAGGGCCAAAAAGTCAGCGTCGTCGGTCGGATTGTAGGTATCCGCAAGTTCGGTAAGATCGCGTTCATTGTCATCCGGGATCAAACAGCTAAGCTACAGCTCTTTTTGAGTGCCCAAAAATTACTGGGGCTGGATGCCAAACTGGGTCACCTGGGCCTGGAGCAGCTACCACTTTTGGATAGTGGAGATTTTGTCGAAGCGACTGGGCACGTGGTCAAAACCCAGACGGGCGAGATTTCCGTGGAGGTGCAGCGGTTGCGGTTGCTGGCCAAATCTTTGCGGCCGATGCCATTGTCACAGGAGGGTTTTACGAATAAAGAGGAACGACTCCGTCGGCGTTATGTCGATATGAATGTCAACCTGGATGTCCGCGACCGCTTTGTGCGGCGCTCTACATTTTGGCAGGCGACTCGAGATTTTTTCAATCAACATGGTTTTACCGAAGTCAACATTCCGGTGCTGGAGCACACCACTGGCGGAGCTGATGCTAATCCGTTCGTGACACATATGGATGCGCTGGATCAGGATTTTTACTTGCGTATCAGCCATGAATTACCCCTGAAACGTTTGCTTGGTGCCGGTTTCGAAAAAGTCTACGACATCGGGCCTCGTTTTCGTAATGAAAATTACTCCGACGAGCACCTGCCCGAGCATGTAGCTATGGAATGGTACTGGGCGTATGCTGACTGGCGTGGTGGCATGCAGCTTATGACCGAGATGTACCGCCATGTTATCCAAGCAACTTTTGGCAGTCTGCAATTTAGCTTGGGTGGCTTTGACATCGACCTAGCAAAAGACTGGGAGGAGTGGGACTACGCTGAGACGCTTCATAAGCACTATGGCATTGATGTCCACGACTGCACCTTAGCCGAGGTGACTAAGGCCCTGGCTGACAATAAGCTCGAGGTCGAGAAGTCCGATAACAAAGCTCGTGGTATCGATAAGCTTTGGAAGCATCTTCGTAAGGACGTGGCTGGGCCGATTTGGCTGATCAATACGCCAACTTTTATTAGTCCACTGTCAAAAACCAATCCTGATCGTCCGGAAACGGTGCAGCGCTTCCAGCCAATCATCGCCGGCACGGAAGTGGGTAATGGTTTCTCGGAACTGAACGATCCAGTTGAACAGTTGCAGCGTTTTCAGCAGCAGCAACAGATGCGCGATGCCGGCGATGAAGAAGCCATGATGCTCGATATCGACTATGTCGAGATGCTGGAATATGGCATGCCGCCAGCCTGTGGTTGGGGTCATTCAGAGCGCGTTTTCTGGATTTTTGAAGGCGTGACCGCACGCGAAGGGGTGCCGTTCCCGCACTTGCGGCATGAAATAGACGAAGGCACTAAGGCCATCTATCCAGAGGTGTATGCCCCCAAGTCCACCAAAGAGACAAAGGCGATTACGTACAAAAGTCGACCTCAGGATTTTAGCAAACGCATCGTCACCATCCTTCATAAAGACCTGGAACCTTGGCAAGTGGCCAATGCTGTCGCTCACATGAACGCCATTATTGGCAATGAGATTCCCAAAAATCAGCTGGTTAGCGGCGATTACTTCGTAGGCAGTGATGCAGTAGCTATCCCGCGTAACAGCCAATACCCGATTATTATCATGCGGGCTGATGAAAAAACCTTACATGCCTTATACGATAAAGTGAAGGCCAAAAAACTGATTCACCATGTGTTTATCAAAGAGATGCAAGAGACCAGCAATGACCAAGCGATAACAGATACGCTGCAGTCGCAGTCAATTGCCGAGACCGTTTTTTACGGCCTGACTTTTTTTGCCTCAAACGAACTGGCTGATGAACTCACCAAAAACCTTCGGCTGTGGCAATAAGTCATGATTGAAGTGAGCGACGAAGAGTTCCAGCGCTTGATTGACCAGGCGCTGAGTGAGCTGCCAGGCGAGCACGTTAAAAACATTAAAAATGTCGCAATTTTGTACGAAGAAGTGCCGACGCCCGAGCAGCGAGAACGACTAAATTTACGACACGACCAAAGCCTACTAGGCCTTTATGAAGGTACGCCATTGCCGCAGCGCCAGGGCATGACGCGAATTTTCCCGGACAAAATCACCCTCTTTAAGCGCCCTTTATTGTGGCAGGCTACTAACTTGGCTGGACTCAAAGAGCAAATCAAACACACGCTGTGGCACGAGATCGCCCACTACTATGGTCTTGATCACGATCGTATTCATGAATTGGAAACCTGATCTTTTGTGAGATGCTGTGAGTGCTGATTTGCCGTAGCTAGCCTATCTGGCCAAGCCTGCCGCCTGGCGACAATTAGCTGCAAAACTTTTTGCCATCTTGGCCCCTTTGAAAATGAATAAATACGATAAGAGTGCAAATGACGGGTTGTAAAAATAAAACATGTATTGGCGATCCATCAAGCTTTTTTTCTGACCGTTTAAAAACATTATGCGGACGTAGCCGAACTGTTGGATAAGTTTCATATCGGGGTGCAGACTGTAGCGGTACACTTCCTGTCCGGTAAAGAAATCAGTCACAATCAGCCAGCCCGGGAATAGGTGTGCAACACCTTGCTTTGCGCCGAATACCGTCTTGCCCTGGATGTACCAAAAAGGATACTGCAGGGGCTGAGTTGTATTTGCTTGGGTTGGTTGGTTTTTAGGGTTCATAATAGCCTTTTTGTGTATAAACTATGGAGCTCAGTGTAGCAGCAAGTATAAAACAAGCAAGCTGATCAGGTGGCGGGGTTGCTCTAGAGGGGGAACTTTCCGTGCGGGGCGTGGTATCGTATACTGGAAGGACTTGGAGGGATAGCTAGGTATGGAGCAACAACGCAGCCGTCAGGCTGAGCGCAGTCTATGGGATAAAATCTGGAAAGACGGCCAAGGCAATGTCGTGATATGGCAATTTCCCAACCTCTGGCTAATCGGCTGGGCAGTCCTAGACGTGGCATCGTTATTTATGGCCAATAAGTCGACAGCGTCAGATATTTTATCTTGGCTGTCTTCTGGAGCTTTAATTATCTGGTCGTTACTGGAAATTTTGACCGGTGTAAATTATTTTCGGCGGGGCTTGGGGGTGGTAGTGTTAGCCGGTGCTCTCGCCATCGTAAAGCAAAGTTTATAGGAGGATTTAGTATGAAAGCAGTATGGAATGACATCGTGATCGCCGAGGCCGACAAGGCTGATCTAGTGTATATCGAGCAAAATTGGTACTTTCCACCAAACAGCGTGCAGCAGCAGTACTTACGTAAAAGCGATACGCCGTATACATGTCCCTGGAAGGGTGTCTGCCAGTATTTTGATGTTGGTGAAGGTGATACTTGGAGCGCGGACGCGGCCTGGAGCTATCCCGATCCAAAGCCTAGCTCTCTGGACATCGTCAAGAAAGACTACAAAGACTACGTTGCCTTTTGGCGTGATGTCACTGTCAGCGAATAAAATTGTGACTACCAGCTATTTTCAGGCTGAGTGGTCGTAATTCATGTAAACTTAGGGGATTATGGCAGCTATTATTTTTGATTTTGATGGTACGATTGCCGATAGTCGGGATTATTTCGTCGATTTCATCGCCAAGGAAGCCGGTAAGTCGCCTCTCACTACCGCCGAACTGCACACGCTTCATGGCTTGCCACTAACTGCTATCGCCCGTCGCCTGGGCCATCCGTGGTGGCGCTTGCCACGACTGTACTATAAGGGTCGCAGCCGCATGTATCCCGTTATCAATCATTTCGACGTTTTCGCTGGGATGCCTCGTGTCATTAAGAAATTACACGCTGAGGGGCACGAACTTTTTATTCTTAGTAGTAACAGCGTCCGGAATATGCACAAATTTCTACATCACCGGCTCTTACATCCTTACTTCCTGGAAATTTACGGTGGCGTGGCCTTGTTTGGTAAGGCTTCAGCATTACGTCGCTTACTGAATGAGCACCAACTAGAGATGAGTAATGCGGTCTATGTGGGAGATGAGTTACGTGACGTCGAAGCGGCGCGCTCGATTGGTTTGCGGGCTGTAGCGGTGACTTGGGGCTTTGCCCAGGGCAGTAATCTCAAAGCTTCAGCACCGATGGCTGTAGCCGATACACCGGCAGAACTAATGCAAATCCTCGAAGAGCTCTAGCTTGTCATAGGCAAGTCGGCTCTGTATAGTGAAGGTATACGAAGATTATAAAAATAAAAGACTAGTAAGGAGCGAAAAGGGTGGCCAAACATACACAGGCAGCACATACTGCTTTCCGGGCCCATCACCGCAAGCCCTATCGTATTCGTCACCTTACCGCCCTGTTAATTGCACTGGCAGCGGCCCTAGCTACGACCTTGCAACTCGGCATCACGATTGGTCATAACCAGCAAGTTGTAGCACCAGTCTCGGTCATAACGCCGGCCATAAACCCCGCACCTAGCCTCACAGTGGTTCGTTCTAATTACGGATATTCCCTAGCAATCGATACCAATAGCTTTGTGGTCACAGCCACTGAGCGTACTGCGAACGGCGCTGCACGTGCAATTACTGCCGAACAGTTGAGCCAACACCCACAACTTGTAGCAGTTACCATCCGCGCTAAACCAGGAACAGTCAGTGGACGCCAGGCGGCCACTCAGTTGAGCATGGAGATAAATCCCGACGCTGCAGCTCTGACAGCCGCTCAGCAGAAGCCCGAAAATAAGGATTACAGCGCGGCTCGGACAGCCGCCACGTTATTTCCGGTAACTGCCACGGGAGGTTTGCAGACTAGCATCATTTCCAGCAATCCTGACACGCTGCAAGGTGTTTCGGTGCAAAAGACCATCTATCAATTCAGCGCCTCTGGCAATAGTGGAAAGAGCTATGCCATCGTGTGGAGCGGCGTCAGTCATGGTCGAGCTTTTGCACTCAAATTAAATGGCCTGACAGCCTACGCCACTATACCCGACACTTTCGCCACCATCATCGCTGGCTTAGAAATCAGTGCCGATCAAGCTGTGCTGGGAGCTACCACCAGTATCTTTGCGTCGCCTAATACAGTGCCTCGTGCTCAGCTAGATTCTCGTTACTTGTCGGACGCCTTGTCGCCGGCGGTTGTCCAGATTTTTCATACCGTTTGTGGAATTTTAACGGTCAGTGGTCAGCGATTAGGAGATAGTGCCTGTATTTCATTTAGTGGCAGCGGCTTCCTCGTAACCCAGACCGGTTACATTGCTACCAATGGCCATGTGGTCATTTACAGCGCCAAAGACGCGCTGGCAGATTTAGTAGTATCCGACGAGAGTATTTTAAAAGCGTATCTTACTAGTCTAGGACTTGATGCTGGCCAAATCGACAGCCTGAAATCCGACCCGGCTGCGCTGGCGGCATTAATTTCAAAAATTTACGATTTACCAGATGACCAATTAAATTTTTCTGATAAAGGGGATTCACTTTTGGTAGCTTTAGGCAGCGAACAACCTGATACCCAGAAGCTCGTAAGTCTTGCTAGCAGCACGGAACTTGCCGGATTAAAGTATGATACCAAAACAATTAAGCCAGCCCGTTTGATTGGCTATGATTACTCGGCAAAAGATAGTTATACGGCTATTGCTGACCCGAGCAAGGGTTATTCGGCCAGTGATGTCGCGTTGCTCAAGATCGACGTCTCGCAGGCGCCGACAATCCCGCTGGAGCAAGATCCAGTGGTCCAAAATCAACCGATTATCTTGATGGGTTTTCCGGGTGATGCCGACAATCCACTAATCGATACCAAACAAAGCGCAGTAACGGTAACTGATGGCGTCGTCAGTTCCATCCGCCAAGCGGCTGGTGGCAAGAGTAAATTGTACCAATCTGATGCCGATGCCTCCCATGGCAATAGTGGCGGGCCGGCCATCGATGCGCAAGGCAAGGCAATTGGGCTTTTGACCTACCGGTATGCAGATGGTCAAGACGGTAATGCTGCCAAGAGTTATATCCGAGCCATTATCGACTTTCAGGATCTAGCGACCAATAAAGCAGTAACTATCGATAGCAGTAGTACGACGCAGCAGTTATGGATTAGTGGCTTGCAACTCTACTCTCGCAACCACTTTTCGGCTGCCTTGAAAGATTTTGAAAAAGTGCAAGCGGCTTATCCTGCTCATCGTTTAGTCGCTTCATATATAGAAAGCTCTAATCAAGCAATCGACAGCGGTAAAGACGTCAGAGATCCATCGATTAACCTGTTGGCTGGGATCTTACTAGTGGCCTTGCTCGCTATCGGTGTGGCTATCATGGTCATCGTTCGGCACCATACGCGGCACCATCTGTACAAAACCTCGCTGACAGCAGCTTGAGTTACTCCTTGTCATCATAAAGACGGCTGTGTATAGTGAAAGCATAATCGGAGTATTAACAGATGGAACACAATCAGCCGAACCTGCAAAAACCAACACCTGGCCAAAGGCCAAATCAGGTCGCACTGATGCCGCAGCCAGTCGTGTCCGGTAAATGGCAAAGTCGATTATACCTCGCTCGCCTTTCCAGCTGCTATATTGCTAGTGGCTGTACCTATTTTTGCCTGGCTGTTTCTGCGTTTGAAGAATACTGAACTGCTGAATCCTGCTCTGGCCTTGGATCCTTCTAAGCGGCGCAGTACTCAATTTATCCAAATCACAAGTTTTTTGACCTGTTTCCTGACGCTTATCGGCTTTGTCGCAGCGATTTTCTCTAAGATGGGTGGCGTATATGATGGCTCGATCCTCAAGCTGATTCTAGATGTAGTAGTGATCCTGGTGGTTGCCGGCGGCATTCTGTACTACTACTGGAGAGACGAACACCGAGCTTAACAGCCGGCAAAGATTGCCATGCACCACTCGCTCCAAAAATATCGTATCGGCCTAGGGGTCTTAGGCGTTGCTACCATCGTGCTACTGGTAGTAGTAATCATGGAAGCCGGAAATTCGAGGATCGATACCCAGACGTATCAAAAGGCGAATGAGGCCGCTACAAAACTAAATGGCTACATATACCGGCAAGACAGTATTCCGGCAACGCTTGAAGAGACGGGCATTACAGGGGTGCCTTCATCGGTCAGCTACCGCAAGCTTTCAGACTCCCGTTATGAGTTTTGCGTGACCTATAAGGCCGACTCCGATAACTTTAGCGGTTCAAATTTGGCTGAAGACCTGGTGTCTGGCGGTACCGACCAGGGTTATACCTATAATTCTTCTGACTCTTCCTCGGATGATACTTCATCTGAAAGCAGTACCTTATACCTTTCGAGCGAACATCATAAGGGCCAAAACTGCCAAACCGTCAAGCCCTATATCTATAATGACGGGGGTCAATCGATTGATCCTTACTCCAACTCTGATTACGATCCTACCACCTACGATCAGGCGCAATAAATCTCCCGGCTGTTACAATAGAAGTTCATGGCAGCAAATAATTATTGGAGTCAGCGGTCGCAGCCCTATCAGCCTGGCCAGACGGGTGTCTACAAAGTCAGCCGTAGCAAAATCGAGCTGTTCAAGCAGTGCCCACGCTGTTTTTGGCTGGATGCCCGCCTAAAAATCAAGCGGCCCAGCGGCCCGCCGTTTAACATCAACAAGACAATCGATGAATTATTTAAAAAAGAGTTCGATGCCTATCGCTTGAAAGGTCAACCTCATCCTCTGATGACCGATAACCAGATCAAGGCGGTACCTTATGCTCACAAAGACCTCGATACTTGGCGTCACAATTTTACTGGCGTAGCGGCGCTGCATCAGCCGACTAATTTGCACGTTTTCGGTGCTGTCGATGACATCTGGGTTAATAGTGACGGTCAGCTGATCGTGGTAGACTACAAGGCCACGTCCAAAGCCAGTGGCGTCGGTATCGACTCTGATTGGCAGATTAGCTACAAACGCCAGCTGGAAGTTTACCAGTGGCTGCTCCGGCAAAACGGCTTTGATGTCAGCAACACCGGTTACTTTGTGTACACAAATGCCCGAATTGACCTTGAGGGTTTCGGCGACCGCTTAGAATTTCAGACGAAAGTGATCCCTTACACCGGCAGCGACGCCTGGATTGAGCCCACCCTTGTCGCCATGAAAGCCTGCCTCGAAGCCTCTACCATGCCCGAGGTCGGTACCGCCGCCATGGGTGGCCCCTGTGATTTCTGCAGCTATGCCCGTGCTCGCACTGAACTGACCCTCAAACATATAAAAAAGACCCCAGCGAGTGATTGACAAAACTGTATAAATTTGCTTAAATATAAATCATACGTTAGCAATGTTAATAAACGTCGCTATGAAAGGATGCAATAATGGCTGCAAGTGCAGAGGAATCAGCTCAAGCAGGAACTGGTAGTCCAGAAGCTGTCCCAGCTACATCCATTCGAGGACTATGGATTAGGGATCCAGCTGGTTTAGCTAAGCTGGGAGAACTTGTAGACCAGGCAGCAGACTACTTTGGTAGTAATAATGTAGTAGCTAGCAGACACATTTGGGAAGTTCGAGGTCCTCGCGCCAACCAGGTTGCTGAACGCCTTGGTAAATTCTCAACGAGGGTGATGATAGGGGGCCCACAAACCTATAATGACTGTGCTATAGTGGCTCACTATCCTGGAGGTGAAAGCGGTGATCAAGCAGCTTTAGTATTGCTTAGTACTGCAGGCTTAGATGACCAAAGGCTGGAAGGTCTCAGAGATACCCTGGCTCGTGATGTCAATGTCCAACTTGAGGAGGCAGACTCACCCCATCGCTTATAGTAATTCTGACTAACGAGAGTGCTTATATAGTGGTTTTCGGTATAATGGTGGCATGTTAGATATTCAGTTTATCCGGGACCAGCCGGAAGTCGTGGCGGAGAAGTCGCGGCAGAAGGGTTACGAGGTTGATATCCAGCAGTTGCTGGGTTTTGACACGCAGCGGCGGGAATTGCTGACGCAAGTGGAGGCCCTACGGCAGCAGCGAAATGAGCTGACGAGCGCAGCCAAGGGTCAGAAGCCCTCCGAGGAACAGATGGCGGCCGGGCGAGAACTGAAAGACAAGCTGACCGACCTGGAGCACAAACTGGCGGCTGTCGAACTAGAGTTTGAAGCCTTGTTAAAAGCGGTGCCCAATATGCCGTTTGACGATGTACCTGTCGGAGCGAGCGAAGATGAAAATGTAGTAGCCAAAAAAGTGGGGGAGCCAAAGCAGTTTGCTTTCACTCCGAAGCACGATTATGAGCTGGGCGAGACCAAAGATTTGATTGATAAGGAACGAGCTGCCAAGATTGCCGGCAGTCGTTTTGCCTATTTGAAAGGTGACCTGGTGCGACTGCAGTTCGCCATTATCCAGTTTGTGATGGAAGCACTTGGCGACCAGACGATTTTGCAGAAATTAATTGATGAAAATGGCCTGAAAGTCAGCGCTAAGCCATTTACGCCAATTTTGCCACCGGCTGTGCTGCGTACCGAGCCCTATGCTGCCAGCGCCCGGCTGAACGAAGCTGAGGTAACGTATAAACTCGCCCAGGATGATCTGTGGTTGAATGCCAGTGCCGAACATACGTTGTGCACCATGTACTGGAACGAGATTTTGCCAGAGGAGCAGCTACCGATTCGCTACATCGGCTATAGCACCAGTTTTCGACGTGAAGCCGGCACATATGGGAAGGACATGGAGGGAATTTTCCGGCTGCACCAGTTCGATAAGCTGGAGATGGAAGTCTTCTCGACAGCCGAAACCGGACCGGAGGAGCACCTGCTATTGGTGGCCATCCAAGAATATCTGGTGCAGCAGCTCGGCTTGCCGTATCAGCTACTGCAAAAGTGCACGTTTGATATCGGCAAACCCAATGCTCGCGGTGTCGACATCGAATGCTGGTTTCCCGGGCAGGCCAAATATCGCGAGACACATACTGCCGATTACATGACCGATTATCAGGCCCGTGACCTTAAGATACGTGTTCGCCGCGATTTCGTCCCAACTATTGAAACAGATGGTGGCGTTCAGCCTGAATTGGCTAAGCAGTCGGGCAGTCGGGTGGAGTTGATTCATACCAACGACGCTACTGCCTTCGCGCTTGGTCGTATTATGAAAGCCATTCTAGAAAACTACCAAACTGCCGACGGTCGTATCATCGTACCTGTAGCCTTGCAGCCTTACTTTGGGGGGAAAACCGAGTTTTAATTTTTAAGAAGTAGTACGTGGCCATCGACAGTGGAACTTCTGCGTGTCTGCTACTTGCAAGGCCACCCGGTATTTGAAAGGGTGCATGCCTAAAGCATGCCTAAAACATGTCAAATAGGCATGCTCTCGGCATGCTTTGGGCATGCACTGTCCTAAAAGCCAGGCATTGACCTGACTTTTTCTGTAACGCTAGGGACTTGGAAGGCCGGCCAGAGGCAGGTCGTAGGGATGGCTAGGCAAGGGGCGTATAATGAGGTGTAGCGCTTCTGAACTGCAAATTAAAACTACAGGAGGCAATGAAAATGTTTCAGAAATTTGAAATTCAAGGTGTTCATGCCGTAATCGATGACAAAATGCGGGCTTACGTGACCAAAAAGATCGGTGGCCTGGACCGCTACGTTTCTCGCCATAGTCGCCGCAGTGCTCATGCTGAAGTCCACCTCAAAGAAATCAAGCCTCGCAACCATGATGGCTGCCGCTGTGAAGTTACTCTAAGACTGCCGCACCAGACTATTATCATCAAAGAAAGTGCCCTAAACATGTACGCGGCGGTCGATATTGTCGAGGCCAAGCTGAAGCAGCAGCTACAAAAATACAAGGATTTGCACGGTAAAACTCAGCGTCATCTCTTTGCACGTTTTCGTCGCCGAACTGCCTGAACTACTGCCCTTCGTCTACCCGAGATCGCGGTGACGGAAGGCAAGATAGGCAAGCGCCAGGAGCACGAGAGTAGCGATTGCCATACCCACGGCATTCCACCAATTATATGTGCCTTGCAGGATAGCGGTAGGCTGATAGTAATGGTAAGGTAATAGCTTTGCTGGCCACTCTAGCCAGCTGGCGAAGCCTTCCAGGGAGCTAAATAGATAACTAGCTAGCGCCAGCGCGCCAGCGGCAGCCAGACTAGTCAGTTTGCCGAAGCGGCCAAGGCCGACTAGCATCCAGGCCACCGCACCAAACAGCAAGCTCATAAGCACAGTCATGGTGGTGGCCTCGGCTAGGCGTAGCCAGGCGATACCATAGTGCGTACTTTCAGCACAGATGATAGTGACGAGCAGAGTCACTATACCGACCCCAACTAAAATGATAAAGCTGGCTAACAGTTTGGCTAACAGCAGTCGGCCACGCGAAATCGGCCGAGCTAGTAATAATTCCAAAGTACCACTATCTTCTTCCTGACTCAGCAAGTGACGGGTAAGAGTGAGGGCTAGCATGATAAACAATAACGGCAAGATCAGATAGTAGAGCTTAGAGTTTAGATAGCCAATGGGTGATAGGAAATCACTGCCGCCAAAGAGTGCTTTAGCCCCAGCTGGCAGATTATTCAGCGCTTGATTCAAGGCCTTGGCCTGACCGCTAATGCTGCTGTAGACCATAATGTTTACAGCGATATAGGCACTAATACCTATCGACCAACCAAGTGCTCCCCAGCGCCGTTCCCAGAGACTCCACCGGATGATTGGCTTCATGAAGCGGTCCCCGGCTTGTCTGGATCTGCGGCGTCGGCTTCGTAAAGATGCAGAAATTCTTCCTCTAGGTTAACCTCGTGTTTGTCCAGGGCCATGACATGGTGTTGCGCCAGTAGGGCGAACAGGGGCTGGAGATCGCCTTGCAAGCGGACACTGACAGTATGCTCAGTCAGCACTTGGACGGCGACGTTTGATAATTTGCGTAAGCTTGCCAGTGGTGCTTTAGCTTGGAAGGTGATGTCAAAGCGGTGGGCCGCTAGGCTTTGCAAATCGGCAATAGTTTTTTCAGTCACGAGCTCGCCACCGCGGATGAAGCCGATGCGGTCGCACATCTTGTTGACTTCGGCCAAGTCATGACTGCTGAGGAAGATGGCTGCGCCACGCCGTTTGGCCGTCTCGATGGCTTGATAGAAGGCCGCCTGCATCAGAGGGTCTAGCCCGCTGGTCGGTTCGTCTAGAATTAGCACCTCAGGTTCGTGCATCAACGCCTGAATGACGCCGAATTTTTGGCGGTTACCCTTAGACAAGCTGCGGATCGGCTTGTGAGTATCTGCCTCAAACATCTCGATTAATGTTGCTAAATATGCCCGGTGCTTCAATGGCTGCAATGTGCTCATATAGTCAAGAAATTGCCGCCCGGTCATCCGTTCATACAGCGTCACTTCGCCAGCTAGATAACCCAGCTGTCGCTTGATGGCTACGCTGTCGCGAACGATATCCAACCCCATAATAGTGGCTGCACCACCACTTGGCTGAATAAAATTTAACAGCGTGCGGATAGCCGTACTCTTACCGGCACCGTTTGGACCCAGAAAACCATAGACTTCACCAGCGTGAACCTGAAGCGTTAGATCTTTTAGGGCATAGTTGCTAGTCCTTGGATAGCGTTTACTCAGTTGTTGGCAATCAATAGCAGTCGACATAGGTATTTTAAGTATAGAGGATTAATGAAAAGTCAGAAACTAAGCAGCATGAGCAGCCAGTTCATCCTGTCGATAATTACGAGGACCGAGGTTATTGGTTATGGCAATCACGCCACCTTGTTCGTTGGCAATCATACCTGTCTTTTTGCCGTTGACACCGACAATCCAAGTGCGATGCAAGCGATTGCCGGACACAGGTATAAGCATCTCAGTTTGTTCGACCATGGCCTCGTTAAGAGAGCTAACAATTGTCATTGTTACTCCAGCGTTGAGCAGTTTTTCGATATAACCGGCAGCTTGACCAGTACGTATTTGCAGCCCGATTAGCACCCCAAGGTTAGCCATGGCACGTAATTGCCGTCGGCGCATGTTTGGCTCAGCTTTCTGCCCGATATCGCGCAGAATTAAAGCTTCTTCGACGCGTCCGTAGCCAGGTGGTACGACTAAGGTTGAGGCCGGACCGACGGTGCGGCTTTCCATGTAATTAGACAATTGTTCAGTGGCCTTTTTGCCGTTTAGCGGTGTATTTTGGATCGTCACGCTGCGGAGTTCAATATCTGGTCGTGTCTCTAAAATCTCTACAGCCGCACCAAGTGCTTTGGTGCCCATACCGGCAGTGAATATATGCAAACCTTTAAGACCACCTGTTGTGCCATAGGCTTCGTGTTTGCGTCGCTTAGCATCGTCAAAGGCTTCTCCCCCTAAGCGGCCATAAGGCCGGGTATCACCACTCATAATACGACGTCGCTCAGCATGACTGAGGGCGGGTACCTCGCGGGCAAATAGCTGGTAGTAAGGCATGCCCAAGCCCTGAGTTTGGCCAAAGTAATAGGCCAAACTTAGTTTAATGAGCGGGCGGGCGCTGTTGGGTTGGGCATGCTTGATATCTCTAGCGGTGATGTCCGATTTATCTTTTAGCACAAAACGCTTGAGCTCTTTAATAGCCTCTGGGCGCCCATCGTTGAGGGGCGAGAAATCAAGCATTATTTCGTCAGTCTCAGCATCGTGGGGACCCTGCAAAAACACAGTGTCGATAGGGCCATGCTTGGTCATTAAAACATCAAGACCTGCAGCAATACGGCCCAGGTACGCGACTTTATCGGTTGCGTATAGCTGGTCGATTATGTCAAAGCCGCGTACCATGCTGGGTGAGGCAAGTATACTGTTAAACATGCCATCAGTTTCGCTAACATAGACAGCCAGGTTGTCCTGGTCTGGATCAGTAGCGAGTTCATCTGGAAACACCATCTCACGGCGCAGCTCAACCATTAATTTATTATACCATAAAAAGTTAAGAAAAGAAGTCTAGGCCTTTGAGGTCATCTGGCAGGAAGCCTTTCGGATGCTTAAAATCAGCTTCCCACTTCGTGCCTTTGCCGTAGCCGATGTCTTTCATGAGTTTGGTGGGGGCGTTGCGCAGCTGTAAGGGTACTGGTAGATCAGAGTGGTCACGGGCGGTGCGCTTGGCGGCGTACATGGCATCGGCGACTTCGCGTGACTTGGGTGCTTTGGCCATGACAGTAGCGCAGTGAAACAGATTATACTCAGCTTCGGGCAGGCCGATGCGCTCGACAGCTAGAAACGTCGAAACAGCCAGATTGAGCGCGGCTGGCGCAGCGATGCCGATGTCTTCAGAGGCAAAAATTACCATTCGGCGGGCGATAAATTTGGGGTCTTCACCGGCTTGCAACATGCGAGCTAGGTAGTACAGCGCGGCCGTGGCGTCGCTGCCGCGCATCGATTTGATAAAGGCACTGATGACGTTGTAATGGTATTCACCTTTTTTATCGTAGCCAGGCAGGCGAGTCTGGGCAGCAGTTTCGATGATGGCTGGCGTAATCGGCTTCGAGCCAGCTAGTTGTTGGGCCAGCTCCAGGTTTCCCAGTGCTACCCGGGCGTCACCACCAGATAATTCGGCTAGTAAATCGATGCTTTTAGCCGGTAATTTGCTAGCTGACAATTTCTCAGCTTGCGCAGCTTTCTGAAGTATCTGCACAATTTCGTCCTTAGTCAGTGGTTCCAACACCAACACCCGTGACCGTGAAAGCAGGGGATTGATCACCTCAAAACTCGGATTCTCCGTGGTGGCGCCGATCAACACGATAGTGCCATCCTCGACATGCGGCAAAAAGGCATCCTGCTGTGCCTTGTTAAAGCGGTGAATCTCATCGATAAACAAGATAGTTTGCATGCCCAGCCGCTGATTTTGCCCAGCCCGCTCGATGACTTTTAGCACGTCTGCCTTGCCAGCTGTCACTGCCGATAACTCCACGAATTCCGCCCCCGTGCCACGAGCGATGATTCGTGCCAGCGTCGTTTTGCCACTCCCCGGCGGTCCCCACAAAATCAAGCTTGTCGGCTGCTGGCGCTCAATAATCTCGTGGATGATCTTGCCGGCACTCACCAAATGCGTTTGTCCGACAATGTCGTCCAAAATTTCCGGCCTGAGCCGCTCCGCGAGGGGTCTTGTGTCCATAGTGCTATCATACAAGCCAATGACCAAAACAGCCAAAACCGTGATCCGTCGAGGTAATGCAACGCTTTAGCGGTTTGAGGCGCTGACTGCCATGGCTGTCGGTGAAGCTGGTGAAGTGGGCGACGGAGCACGTCTCTCTGCCAGCCATCGACCCACCATATCTACCACACGGCCAACTCTAAGAGCTAGAAGCGGCGTAGCTTGTTGAGCTGACTGATCTTTCGTTTCGGTAATTAGACGGCCGGGATCGCGTCCATACCGAGCGTCGGAATTCGTGTACGCCTCCCTAAGCGCCGGTGCTGCATCATCGTATTGTGTTGCGGTATGATTAAGCCCGACCCCTCGTGACTCTCGGTCGAGGGCAGGAGTCATAAAAGGAGAGTCGCCCAAGAGTAAACGGGAGATCTCTACAGCACATGCGGCTACATTCACGGGTGCTCCCAGGTCTTCTCCCATTATGTAGGCATCTAAGGGTGCTAATTCGTCAATCTCTTGCTGTGCAGCCGGAGCCAACGAAAACTGTTCATTCACAGTACTCATATCAGACTTTGTTTTAGCCTTTCAACTGCATTATAAACAAATAGATCTAGGTGCTGTCAACATAAAATGGCTTTTGTAGCAAAAAACACAAAAGTCTGCGATACAGAGATTTTTTGACACTAGATAGGGATCGTGCTACTATAGAGTTAATTGTTTTAAATGAACCCGAGTTTGGTCAGTAGTTAGTGTTGATAGATTACTCGATTTCATTCCTGAGCAATCGAGCTATCAAACTAAGTCTTACCTCAGCCTAAGAACTGACAAAGACACGAAAGGGGTTCATTTTTTAATGGCTTCATATAAATATTCAGTTTACAATTCAGCAAAACAGAGCGGTCGCCGGGGGCAAGGTGGACGCAGTAGTGGCAATAAGCGACGGGGCGAATATATCGATCCTGCGCGTTTCGTGCAGGTTGCTAAGCCGACACAAGCAGTCGATTATCAGCCGCAGCATCGCTTCGAAGACTTTCAGGTCGAGCAGCTGATCCTTGATAACCTGAAGGCCAAGGGTTATTCCGTGCCTTCACCCATCCAGGATCAAACCATCCCACTAGGACTAGCCGGCAAAGATATTATCGGACTGGCCAATACTGGTACCGGTAAAACCGCCGCTTTCTCTGTGCCGATGCTACATGCCCTGATGAGTCGTCAGCAGACGAAGGCTTTGATCATTGCTCCCACCCGTGAGCTGGCCCAGCAGATCGAAGACGAATGTCGCAGCATCGCCAAAGGTAGTGGCCTCTCGGGCGCTATTCTCATCGGCGGTACCAGCATGGGTCCGCAGCTGCGCGACTTACGTGCTAAGCCGCGAATCGTTATCGGTACACCTGGTCGCATTAAAGATCACGTCGAACGTGGCACATTGGACCTCCAGCATTTTAACATCGTCGTGCTCGACGAGGTCGACCGCATGCTCGATATGGGCTTCCTGCCGGATGTCAGCTTTATCCTGAAGCAGCTGGCTCCTGAGCGTCAATCATTCTTCTTCTCAGCCACCATGGACAGCAAGGTCAATAACCTCATCCAGAGCTTTTCTCACGACCCGCAGACAGTTTCCGTCAAAAGCGATGACAGCAGTGATCACGTCCACCAGGATGTCGTCCACTATGCTGGCTTGCACGACAAAATCGACAAATTGCACGACATCTTGCTCAAAGACGAAGTCGCTAAAGTCATCGTCTTTGATGAGACTCAGCGCAGTGTCGAACGTCTGAGCAACGAGCTGGTAGCCCGCGGCTTCAAGGCCGACGCCATCCACGGTGGCAAGTCACAAGGTCAGCGCCAGAGGGCCCTGGAAAGCTTCAAAAAAAACCAGACTACCGTCTTGGTTGCCACTGATGTCGCTGCCCGCGGCATCGATGTTGCTGACATTACGCACGTCATTAACTACTCACAGCCCGGCTCCTATCAGGATTATGTGCACCGTATCGGCCGCGCCGGCCGCGCCGGCCGCGTGGGCCATGCTTTGACCTTCATCACCCGCTAAAGCGGTCTGTATTTTTCGTTCAAGTCAATGGATCAGTACGGGCTGACTATTCTTTGGACAATGAACTCTTTCGGCGGCTTATGCTTGCTGATAACTTTTTGCAGTTCATCTGCCACAGCCTGCTCGCCGAGCGTAGTTTCAATTTCCATGGTGCGAACCGGGCGAATGATGGTTTTACCTTGCTGATCAATATCGGCACGTACCTCGCTACCGACAAAACCCGGTGTTCCATCGTAGCGTGTCGCTTGTTGAGCGGCACGAATCATAAGTTGCGTGACTAAGTCTTGACGGTAGATATCTACTACGCTTCTATGACGCGGGGATTTGTCGGTAGTCTTCGTCCAGCCCATAGTTTCACTGATCATCGCGTCGATAGTGGTTGCCACATCTTCGGCAGGGTGTATGCTACCGTATTCTCGAACCGGTGCCGAACTTCGGCCGGCTGCTTGTTTGGCTGTCACCTGGGCATGAACGGAGTTAAAAATTTCGCCTGGAACTCGTTCGTCTGAATAATCAAAGTAATCACCAAAGTAGCTACCGATTTTGCCGCTAACTAATCTTTCCAGCGTGTGGCCAAGTATTTCATGGGTAATAACAACGGCCAATAATTCCTGTCGGCTGGCACCCATTTCTTGGGCCGTTTCAGCGATTGCCGACATGTTAAGGACTATGAGCTGGTCTGTTGCAGTGCCCAAAGTTTCACCACCACCCCTGTTATCTGCCATCCTGAAACCATCCATCAACGCTATACGTGGTCGCCGTGGATCGGCCGATAATAGACCTCCGGAAAATTGATCGATCAAATGTAAGGTATGGAATACTATGTCCAGAGTCTCTTGATCCTGTTCGGTTTCTCCAAACTCAAACACCTCAAAACCTTGGGTAGTTTTCTGACCGTCAACCAGTATAGTAGCAGTGTGTCTGGAGTTTAGGTGCAGATTCCAGGCTTGCTCGGACTCTACACCGTGTTGTCTGAGCGTACTTGCAAGCCCGTTCCACCACGAAGTATTAGAAGCGCTGTTGAGGGCTTGCCAGGCGTATTGTGCTTCTAGTTGGACCAGGTCAAATCGGGTACTCCATACCTCGTCTTCAGTCTCGCACTGATCAGTCACGTTTGCTTTTTCTCCGTCACCAGCCAAACGGGCACTGATGGGAGCCTCAAAAGCACGCATACGTAGTTCGTAGGCATCTCTCAGATTCCTCCCCATAGGAAATCGGCTGGGGTCAGGTGCCTGTTCTGGAGTAGTTGGTAAGAGATATTCTGCAGGAGCTGTTGCCATAAAATGTAATTTAACACTAATTTATCTTCTTGTCAAAATAGGCGTTTATGATGATAATTCTCATAAGCCCATCGGGATAGTGATCAACCCATTTACTAAAGAACATGTGAGGGAACCTAGTTTACGTGACCCAAAGGACGGGGATTTTACCTAGGGCCCAAAGGACTATACAGTAATTCTCTTGAGAACTGCCTGCCATTTGAGTCAGCTTATGGTATAATTACAAATTAGGAAAGCTTGGCGTTTCTGAGGACGCCTTTTTTATTTTATGAAGACCACCCAAGACCCTACGAAAATCCGGAATATCGCGATTATCGCCCATGTCGACCATGGCAAAACGACGCTGGTCGATGGGCTGCTGAAGCAGTCGCAGACTTTTCGTGACAATCAAGCGGAGATGAGCCAGGATTTGATTATGGACAGCGGCGATCAGGAAAAAGAGCGGGGGATTACCATCACGGCCAAGGTCACGGCCGTCCAGCACAATGATTATCGCATCAACATCATCGACACTCCGGGCCATGCCGACTTCTCCGGTGAAGTGGAAAGAACTTTGAATCTAGCCGACGGTTGCTTACTAATCGTCGATGCTCAGGAAGGCCCGATGCCGCAGACTAAATTCGTGCTTGGCAAAGCCCTGGCTGCCGAATTGCAGCCCATCGTAATTATCAATAAGATTGACAAAGACGGCTCGCGGATAAAAGAGGTCGAAGATGAGTTAGCCGATCTTTTTCTAGAGCTAGCCGTGCACGAGGATCAACTGCATTACCCGGTGTATTACGCTATTGGCCGGGCGGGGAAAGCCTGGGCGACACCGCCGGCACACCCGGAAGAAGACGGCGATCTGGAGACTATCTTTCAAGCTATCACCGAGCACGTTCCAGCGCCCTCAGTTGAACTCGATAAACCGTTCCAGATGCTGGTTACTGCGCTGGCGCACGATACTTTTAAGGGCAAATACGCCATCGGCCGCATCACTCGCGGGCACATCAAACCAGGCGATCAGGTGACGCTGTGCAAAAAAGATGGCACGCAGACAAAGGCCAAGGTCGATCTGGTATTTATGAGCCACGGTGTGAGTAAATTTGAGGTCGAAGAGGGTATCGCTGGTGATATCGTGCAGCTAACTGGCATCGCCGACGCTCAGATCGGTGAAACCATAGCCGACGCCAGTCAGCCGGAAGCTCTGCCGACCATCGAAGTCGAAGCCCCCACCTTACGCATTTATCTGGGCCCAAACACTAGTCCTTTCAAGGGTCAAGAAGGCGAATTTAACACCTCGCGCCAGATTGCCGAACGCCTGCACCGAGAGACTGAAACCAATGTCGGCCTACGGGTAGAGGACGACGGTATCGGCTTTACGGTAGCCGGTCGCGGCGAACTGCACCTCGGCGTACTGATCGAAACCATGCGGCGTGAAGGCTATGAATTTGAAGTTGGTCGGCCACAAGTGGTGACCCACGAGGAAAAAGGCCAGACCATGGAGCCGGTCGAAGAAGTAATTATCGAAGTTCCGGCCGAACATGTGGGCACCGTACAGATGGAGCTTGGCCAGCGCCGGGCCACCCTGAAAGAACAGTTTGCCAGCCCCAAGGGCGTCACGAAGCTGATTTATGAAATGCCCACTCGCTCACTGCTCGGCATGCGTAACATCTTGCTGACTAACACCAAGGGCACCATTGTCATGAACAGCCTGGTCATCGGCTTCCAGCCGCAAACTGCCGCTCTGCAACAACTCCGTAACGGCGTGCTGATCGCCTACGAAACTGGTACCACGACTCCTTATTCACTAGAGACCGCCGAAGCCCGTGGCACTATCTTTATCGGTCCAGCCGAAAAAGTCTACGCCGGCCAAATCATCGGCCTGAACACCCGTCAGGAAGACCTGGAAATAAACGTCTGCAAAGCCAAGCACCTGACCAATATGCGCAGTAGCTCGTCTGACGGCGTTGTCCAGCTCACGCCACCCACTATTTTTAGCCTCGAACAATGCCTTGACTTCATCGAAAACGACGAACTCCTCGAGGTCACTCCTAAAAATCTCCGCCTCCGCAAAAAAGAACTCGACCAGAAGAAGCGCAAGCGCTAAAATTCGTTATCTACTGATTCTGATTTATTTTACTTAGGCCGAAGTTTTCATTTACTAACAAACATGTTACAATTCCATAAATCGTTAGATATCCACATTATGTCGTTACATCCATCATTTACTGCTGAACAATGGGAACAAGCCCCGCAATACCAGGGTCCTGGCAATGCTGAACTTCATCAATTATGCGATGCCACCATGCTAGACTTTGATGCATTACAGAGGCATGCTTTAATGCAAGAAGAAGCGCTAGCATTTGAATTTGATGGGCGTGGAATTGCTAGAGCCCCCTGATGCTAGGACACCTACCAGCTGCTTTTTACCGGGTAGATACAGATACTAACTTTAACGCACTGGCAATCTATACGCCTAGGGAACCCGAAATATGGGTCGTACTCGGCGGCGTTTTAAGTGTAAAAGACGCCCGATTGGCCAGAAGCACGGATGATTATGAGACTGCGCTTATACCAGGCCAAGTCGTGAAAGTACCACCTCAAACTATAGCCATGAAAGCCTTAGGTAGCTTTGATACGGCTACCAGCATGGCTCTAGCGATTTTTACCACGCAACCAGACCCTGAAGGAATTATTATTGCTCCCGGCCGAGAGTCACGAACCAAAGAGACGGAAACACCCAAGATTAAGCTACCTTACCTAAATGGCCAGTAGACGACCCTATCCGGATCCTGTGTCACTGGCCAGGGGTGAAATAGGCCAAGGTTTGGAGATGGCTTCAGGCGGACCATTTACCAACAGCGATGAACAGCTTTTCAGAAAACTACGCGAACGGTCTATGGAATGTCAATTTATCGCCGCCCGCTTTTGGGTTGAGACAGCACAAGGACTAGTCTTACCTGCAGAAGAGGAAGCTGATAATCCGGACTACCAGGGAAGGATAGGTGACCTGAGAGATATAGCGTTCGGTGGGTTACTAAAAG
>CAYTRU010000002.1:22418-33506 GCA_964440265.1 uncultured Candidatus Saccharibacteria bacterium
CCTGTCGTATCAGTTACAAATATCGAGTTTCTCTGAAATCACCTCAAACCTGAGGTCATTTACAGCCACGTCGCAACACCGCCATGGTGCGAGCAGGTGCCACTGCGGGATTGGCTGAAGCTATAGGTTCCATCGCCGCAGCGGGCGGTAGCGCCAGCAGGAGCGGAGGGGCTAGAGTAAGGGCTGCAAACGGTGTTGCCGACGGAGTTCACATAGGTACCATTCGGACATGAGAGTGCGGGAGGTGGCGTAGGTGCTGGTGCGACATATGTGCCAATGGCTGTGACCTGCATGACGGGTGCCGTGGTTACTTCTGTTTTTACAAGTTTTTTGGCGGTTTGTTGGCCGCCGGTACTGGTTACTTCATAGGTTAGGGTTTGGGTGCCGTTGACTCCAGGGGTTGTGAGCTTGGTGGAGCCTTTAGCTAGTGAGCCATCTTGGGTAGTAGTGCTGGTATAGGCTATGCTTTGGGTCTCGGTAACTGTTTTAGTGGTGATGGCTGGGGCGTGGGCGATCTTTTTCGTATCTGAGCTTTGCGTCTTAGTGGTATTTGTTTTATTGGCAGCTGTAGCATTCGAGTTGGTAGTTTGCTGATTGCCGCCTACGGCCGCCGCCAAGACAAGTAGTGTGGCAGTACCGAGGACGGCTTTTTTAGGTAAGCTAAGGTTTTTGAGCCACTTGAAGTATTGCTTCATGATTTCCCTTATTATTTAGCTTAAGCATAATCCTTCAGACTAGCGAAAACAAGCAGCAAGTTCTCTGGCACGACAGGGGCAAAGTTGTTATGCTAAGCCTAATGACCGGACGAACACATGATTTAGCAGCTTTCACTATTCTGGGGGTGGTGGTACTGGTGCAGCCGCCACGGACGGTAACATTGGCGACGGCGATCGTGGCGGTGCTGGCAAATTTAATGGGCGGCTTGGCGCCAGACATCGATCAGCCGACGGCTCCGCTGTGGCGGAATCTACCAGTCGGAAAGTATTTTGGGCGAATATTTGGACTGCTGAACGGCGGACACCGATTTTTGACCCATTCTCTGCTAGGGCTGGTACTGTTTGGCCTGGCAGCCCATTGGTTACTGGGATTTTTGCAGCCGCTCATGCACAGCGTCGATAGCGGCCTGGTGTGGTGGGCCTTTATGATCGGTATGCTGAGCCATTTAGTGATGGACAGCTTTACCCGTGAAGGCGTCCCGTGGTTACTACCGTTGCCGTTTAAGTTTGGTCTGCCGCCCCTAAAAAAGCTGCGTATCACTACTGGTCACTTTGCCGAGCAGTTCGTAGTCTTTCCAGGCTTGCTAGCCGCTAATGTGTGGCTATACTTTGCCAATTACGACAAAATACTGGCTATTCTGCACCGACACCTGGTGTAGGCTGGTACAATGGTCGTTATCATGATCACGCACCACGAGGAAGCTAATCCATTAGGCTTACCGGAAACTGATATCCAAAGAGAGGCAAGGATAGCCCGAAATATTAAAGACGTTGAGACCATGTTTGAACGTAGTCGGTCATCAGATAATCCGTCAAAGATCTATTTCCAAAAAGTCGTTGCCGGGCCAGAAGGAGGGGTGCTTACGCTGGAAAGATATGGCGGACTTTTCATTGATGCGGCGCTAGAGGGAGAGGAGCCTTATGTGGTTGTTGGAAATATGTGTTCTTGGAAAATACATCCTGGGTCGGGAGCAAGAACTTTTGTAGATGAAGTGGGCGAAGGCGAAGTAGTCCAGGTGCCAATCAGTGAGATGGAGGATATAGTCATGAAAACTGCCGCTGCGGATTACTGGGAGAGTCATCCAGATCTTTAGACGGTACTTGATAGTCTGGATTCATAAGCATGCTAAAAATTCTCAATTTAAAGCTGGCTGAAACCTTTGTGTTCACTCGCTTATATGGTATAATTTAATGAACGTATAAGGAGATGACAGAAAGTATGGCTATGTTTGGAATAGGCAGTGTCGAAGGTGCTCCACCTGTGGCTTTTACCCACGGAGGGGTGGGTGGTGCAGCGGTCGTCGCCGGACTTGAGCGAACGCTTGCTGGGCCTGACGTAGAAGCTGTCGTACCAGCATCAGAAACGCCAGAAGCCCTCGGGCAGGTAATGTTAGACTGCTGTGGCGGGCACGCAGGACTTGCCGCTGCAGTAGATGCCACAAGGAAGCTTCAAGAGCTCCGCGATCAGGGAAGATAATCTACATTGTCAGTAGTTATGAGGACCTGAACCACGGTTAGCAACTCTTTCCCAAGCTGCTGCTTCTAGCAGCTCCGCTGAGCCTATATCGTCCATGCTATCTTCGGGATCCCTGGTAGGCCAGAGGGAGTTCAATACTCGCTGGATGCCACGTAAAACACGGCTTAGGGGCGACAGATCTTCAGATGGGCCAGCTTCTGCGGCAGGGGCTGGACTACGAAGCGCTGCCGCTGCTACACCGACCTCTCGGGCTATGGCAGCATCGACTCCTACCTGAAGAGCTGCATCTGCAAGTACACCCTCAGCTTCGCGTACCGGATCGTAGGATGGCTCTTGGCCATGAGTTTCTTGTGCACACATAATTCCTATATTTTGTCCTATAATGTACTATCTGTCTACATGGCAAGCGAAATGCAGTCGCTTTTCAGGTGGAAAGGCGTTATAATTGGAGGCTATAACTTGTTAGTGTTTCGTAACCGGATAGAGAAGGGAAGACGTGCGAGGGGCTGATGAATATTGTCTTTAAGAAAATTTTGGGAGATCCACAGGCTAAAACCGTTAAACGGCTGCGCAAACGCGTTAAGCTGGTCAACAATCTGGCTGACAAATATAAGAAACTCAGCGATAAGCAGCTGCGAGAGCAAACCGATGTCCTGAAGAAACGGCTCAATAAAGAGTCGCTGGACGCTATCCTGCCGGATGCTTTCGCTGTAGTCCGTGAGGCAGCCACCCGGGCGCTCGGCCAGCGGCACTTCGATGTCCAGCTAATTGGTGGCATGGTACTACATGAGGGCAATGTCGCCGAGATGAAGACTGGCGAAGGCAAGACGCTGGTGGCTACGCTGCCAGTCTACCTGAACGCTCTAACCGAAAAGGGCGTCCATGTGGTAACAGTCAATGACTACTTAGCGCAGCGCGATGCCGGCTGGATGGCCCAAGTCTATCACTTCCTGGGCATGTCGACCGGTGTTATTTTAGGTGATCATAGCTACGTATATGATCCTGAATTTACCAATACCGAACATGAGGATGAGCGCTTTCGTCATCTGAAGCCTTCCAGTCGTCAAGACGCTTACGCTGCTGATATCACCTACGGTACTAACAACGAGTATGGCTTCGACTATCTGCGCGACAATATGGTTCGCGAAGAAGACCAACTGCGCCAGCGCGAGCTGCATTACGCGATTGTCGATGAGGTTGACTCCATCCTAGTTGATGAAGCCCGTACGCCGCTGATCATCAGTGCTCCCAGTGTCACTAGTGGTACAGCCTACGCTCAATTCGCCAAAGTCACTCGCCAGCTGGTCAAAGACAAACACTTCGAGACCGACGAAAAGCGTAAAACTGTCATCTTGACTGATGCCGGCGTCGAGAAAGTCCAGAAAATCCTCGGCATCGATAATCTCTATGGCTCTGAAAATATCCGTACTATCTATCACCTGCAACAGGCTATGCGGGCGCACGGACTGTTTACCCGCGATAAAGACTACGTCGTAACAAGTGATGGCGAAGTGGTGATTGTCGATGAGTTCACCGGTCGCCTGCTAGCTGGTCGTCGTTACAATGAGGGCCTGCACCAGGCCATTGAGGCCAAAGAAGGCGTCGAAGTGCAGCAGGAGTCCATGACTCTCGCCACCATCTCTTTCCAGAATTATTTCCGCTTATATGAAAAGCTAGGTGGCATGACCGGTACGGCGCTGACTGAGGCCGAAGAATTCCACCAGATTTATAAACTTGATGTCGTGGAGATTCCATCTAACCGGTCACTGGCACGCAAAGACCGTCCAGACCGGATTTACCGTACCGAAAAAGCCAAATTCAAGGCCATTGCACGCGAGGTTAAAGCCCTTCATACGAAAGGCCAGCCTGTGCTCATCGGCACTGTCTCGATCGAGAAAAATGAAGCCCTTGGCCAGTTGCTGACCAAAGCCAATATCCCCCACCAAGTCTTAAACGCGAAAAACAATGAGCGTGAAGCCAAAATCGTCGCTCAAGCTGGCGAAAAAGGTGCGGTCACCTTGGCTACAAACATCGCCGGTCGTGGTACAGACATCGTACTTGGTGAGGGTATCAAAGAGCTTGGCGGCTTGTTTGTCTTAGGTTCGGAACGCCATGAGTCGCGTCGGATTGACAACCAGCTGCGCGGTCGAGCTGGCCGACAGGGTGATCCCGGCATTACACAATTCTTTGTGAGCACCGAAGACGATCTGATGCGTATCTTTGGCGGCGACAAGATCAGCAACATTATGGGCAGATTAAACGTCAACGATGATACGCCGATTGAAAACCGTTTGATTAGTAAGAGCCTAGAAGGTGCCCAGAAAAAAGTTGAGGGCTTCCACTTTGACCAGCGCAAAAGTGTCGTGCAGTACGACGATGTTATGAATCGTCATCGCAAGGCCGTCTACGCTATGCGCCGCGAGGTCTTGCGTTCTGTGAACATCAGTAAACGCATCCGTATCATCATCGACGAAATGGCTCATGAACTAGCTACTTCGCCCCTGGTTGCTACTAGTGAGTTTGAAGATATCCTGCATGAAGTTTTCCCTTTTGATGATGCCACGATGGATCGCTTGTTTGATTCCGATGCTACGAAGTTCGAGAAGGTTCTCATAACCGAGGCTGGCGAATTATATGCTGCCCGGGAGTCGGCTTTTACAAAAGAAATCATGCGCAAGGTAGAGCGCGACATATACTTACAAATTCTGGATAACCTCTGGATGCAGCATCTCGAGAATATGGACCATTTACGTGAAGGAATTCACTGGATGAGTGTCGGCCAGCAGGATCCGCTCGTGGAGTATCGTCGCCGTGGTCAACTTTTGTTCCAAGCTATGCAGGGCACGTTGCGTCACGATGTGGTGCGGGCTCTCTTCCACGCCGAACCAGTGGATCCGGAAGAATTAGAGCGCGTGATTGAAACCGATCTGACCCGTGCAGCCCGAGGATCTGTTGACAATGCTTCGCAAATCACTACTGCTGAGACCGAATTCGAAGCCACAGATTTCGTCGATAAGAGGGTGGCCCTAGAGGCCAAGAAAAAGCAGGCCGATGAACGCAAAAAAGCCCGAAAAACCGAGCGGCATCGTAAAACAGCCGCCAAACGAAGGAAAAAATGAGCAGTGCCCCCCTGCACTACGCGATACAGCACCAAAATGCGAGAGTGCTCTAGCCTGAATACATGAAGCATAGCGTTACCGAGATCGAGTTGTCCAGCGGCGCGAAAGGCTTGATTATTCATATTCCTAATGCGTCAGTGATGACCTTCGATATTAATTTTCGGGCTGGTGAATACCTAGTGCAGCCAGACAAGTGGGAAGTGCCGCATCTTATGGAACACGTACTGCTTGGCGCCAACGAGCTTATTCCTCGGGCACGCGATTTTCAGGCGGAACTTGAAAAGAATGGTGCCTACAGCAACGCTACTACCGGTGTCTACGACATTACCTACGAAGCCGAATGCGCCGATTTTGAGTGGGATCGGGTGCTCGGGCTACTGCTGATGGCAATCACCAAGCCGCTCTTTTTAGAGGAAGAATTTGCTGCTGAATTTGGCAACGTCCAGGAAGAGATGGTGGCCCGCAGTAACAACCATTTTCGACGCCTCAGCCTAGAGATGCGGAAAGCACTGGGTATGATCGCTAAGACTGATCACGAACGGCTAGAATTGATGCAAAATGTCACGGTCGATGATGTGCGAGCACATTATCGGCGGACTCACCATACACCAAATATGCGTTTTATCATGGCTGGTAACTTCACAGCCACCCGCCGTCAGGCTATGAGCACCTTACTGGACGCTGTCGAACTGCCGCCGAAGGGGCAGCGCTATGCTTTGCCGCTTGAACACCCCAAGCTCCTAAACCGACCCGTTTATGTGCCAAACGATACAGTTGAAAACCTCTATTTTTACCTCGATACGTTCATGCACCGTCGCCTGGAAGAACCGGAGACGGATGCTCTCAATCTGGTCAATACCATGCTCACGGAAACACTGTATTCCAAAATTCTTGGCACTGCCCGCGAACGTGGCCTGGTGTACGGCATGAATTCCGGCCTCAGCCATACTCGTGATGTCAGCAACTGGTGGTTTGGCGCCCAAGTTTCCGACAAAAATGCTGCCGCCCTCCTTAAGATCACTGTTGATGAACTACACAAGGTATTAGATGGTGATTTGGCTAAGGATGAGATCGAAGCTACCAAGCAGTACGCCCTCGGCCGCTTCCAGCGCAGTGCCCAAACGGTCGGCGGTACCGCTTCTGGTTATGCCGGCCGTTATTTCTTTGATGGAGTTATCGACAACTATTATCACATCCCGGAACGCATTAAAGCGATCACCAAAGACCAGATCATAGACATCTCGCGGGCCATGTTTGCCGAAAATTTGTGGGGGTTCGGCGTGCTCGGCAACTGCGGTGAGGCTTTTGCAACCGAGCTCCAAACTCAACTAGCTCCTCTCTGGACGCCTCGCTGATTTATTATGATTTTTTAATTGAGTCTTGGTCGATGGGTATTGATATCGGTAGGTCTTATGCCGATACTTAATAACGAACAACAGGCTAATGCTTGATGTGGCTAATACTGCTGTAGCGGTACCTACAATGATGATAGCTGTCGAATTCGTTGCGCTATCACCGTCCGCTATCCGTTGTTTCGATAAGTCAATATATTTTTGCGCCAGGCTATGCTGGGGATAGATTACCAATACGGCTTGAAAGTTTTTTATAGCTTTATCGTAATGAGCGCTAAGGAAGTTATTGAGACCCTCTATCCAAAGATCACGCGTGGGACCAGATTGAGGTAGGGAAATATCTTCCTTATGTAGCAAATCTTTCAGATCACCAATATCGCGCATGTAGTTAAAAGTGCCACTACTATTGGGTAAGCTAATCCCATAAGTCGCAAGACCGATAACGTCACCTTGATCATTGAATGCCGGACCGCCGCTATTACCATGATCGATCGATACGTCAGACTGAATGAGCTTTTTATGATTGCCTTTCGTGTCACGGATGGCACTGACGATACCCTTCGTGGCGGTTGCTTGCGAGAAGTCACTACTATCAGTTATGCCGTTGTCATCGGCCAAACCAGGATAACCGATGACGGTCAATGCGTCGCCTTGGACTAAATCTTGAATACTTCCCATGCGTATAAAGGGATAATTCTGGCCGCTGACTTTCATAATGGCAACGTCTGAAGCTGAAAAACCATTATCATCGTAAAGGTCATGGACATTGTAATTCACACCCCTGAGTTCAGCTTTTACGATATTCTTGTCATAGGTAAAGAACTTGCCTTCGCTGGCGGTATTGTGATTAATGTGGATGGGTTTGTTGCCCAGCTTGACAGCGTATTGGAGCTTCTCGTTCCTAACGCTGAAGTCGGCTGCATTGAGAGTCTCGATTGCGTACAAGACTTCATCGTGGGCTTGTTGGCTTTGCTTGGCTACTGCTAGAAAATTATCAATTTTAGCATCATCGTTAGTACCCAAGAAAAACTTAGCAATTAACCGTGTAGCAACTGGATCGTTACTTTGCCAAGCCCCGGCCACCAAATCGGCTGGCGGATTGCTTATGACATGGCCATTTGTGCCGATATAACCGTTGCTGCTTAGCAGGAAGCCACTGCCCGAACTAATGGAGCAGGACTGTGGGAACTCAACTGAGGTATCACCATTATGTAAGCCGATGATGGCACAGTAGCCGTTAAATATCTGTACTACCGCTGGTTCATTGGCAGCGACAACCTTTACGGCCTCTAAATCATTTGGCGTCAGAGCCTGTACGGTGCGGTTACTGGCGGCCGAAGCAACCGGGAAGATATAACGCCACAAGCTGTTCTGGATTGAGCTATTATCGTCAGTTTTTAAACCCTTAATGGACATACTACTGAACTGTACGTCGGTATCCGGTGTGGTGTAGCTGATACGATCAATAAGGCTATCGAGAGCTTGTAGGGCTGGAGATTTTTCGCCAAGACCAGTCACTGTCACAGCGTAGGGACGGTGTTGTTGTATGGTCAAGTACAGGTATGATTTCAGCGGCGGAATTGCGCTAGCTTGCTTAGCCAGTAGCTGACTTTGCTCGTCAAACTCCAACTTGCGGTAGGTCACCCCACCGATCATAATCGTTGTTTTCTTAGTTACTTTGTAGCTGGTCAGGTTGTCAGATATCGGGCTGAAGTTCTTTTCGGCCAGGTCCAGATCACTCAGGTTACCATATTTTTGGCGTTCCTGATCAAAAAAATCCTTGCGTATACTAGTCGTCACAGCAAGATGTGAGTTTGCACTGTACTCGGCCGTCGATTGATTAGCTACATGGGGTGTAATGACAATTGACGAATAGGCATTTGCCTGTAATACTTTACTGCCCGTGATAGTCGTATAGGAAGTATCTGGCTTAGCAATGAGACCTTCGGCGATGAATTGTTGCGTATCAAATGTAACTGCAAAACCTAGCTTGGAGCGCACGGTAGCCAGGTGTGCATTAGGCGAAGTAAGAGTCTGGCTGGCTACGATTGCTGCCTTAGCTTTACTAGCTGCTATACTATTTCTCCTGATTTCATATCCGACTATCAGGCCACCAACTATGACAAGTATTAGTAGGCCGATACAGAGTAGTTCAAGTCGCTTGAGCTGTGCATGATGTTGATCTTTTGGAGAGGTGGTGAGAGCTGGCATGGTAGCAGCTACTCTAAAGAGGGGCTTTAAAGGTTATTGGCACTTGGCCGTCGTAAGTTAGGACGTCATTGTCGTCAATGTTCGGATTAACTTGTATATAGCCTTGTCCAGCCTTGGCATAACCTGTAGCCGGGGGGTTAGCTTCGTTGACATTAAAGATAGCGACAACTGATCGGCTACTGCGAGAATTTACATAAACCGCGTTATCTTTGTCGGCGGGCACTGATTCCTCGAACCGCAGAACAACGTTACCGTTTCCTGGAGGAGGGTTGATAGCCAATAGATCCAGCACATAGTAATCATCTTCATCGGCATTGTTTTTGACATTTAGCTTTACGACCGCTACCTCATTTTTGTAAGTCTTGCCGTTGTAGTGCTTCGTAAAAATGGCACTTTCGACGGTGGCGGTCATAGTACTTGATAATTTTAGTGTGTTAGATGAGGAGGTGTCTGCGGTTGACGTCTGGGCCCCGTAGTCTAGCATTTCTTTATCTGACTTTGGAGCAGTCTTTGATTGTGCCGAAGTTTCGGAAGCAGTTTTAGCCGACGATGTTTTATCTGCATGCTTATGTATGACGAAAAAGCCCGCTAAAGCTATAGCAACTACGACCACCAATACGATGAATAACTCCACAAAACTAAAACCTGCCTCACGATTACTTTTGTACATAGGCCTCGTCCTTTAATGGTTTAGTTAATACTTCTCAAGCTACAGGATAGTTTAAGTTGATGCTTATGTTTTTGCAAGCACAATATTTTAGCTGTTGGCTTTGCTTAATTAATTGACACAACCACTAGTACATGCTACTATTTAGACTCAAGTAAGGCAGAGCAGTATCATTATGCCTAGCAGACACTGTTCCGTCATAATTAAATCGCTGAACTGGAGTAATTGATGGCTGAACGACAACGCCGAAGGCAGCCTGGACAGCAGCCTGCTGGAACAATAGCTGTTGGTACCGCTGTCGAGAGGGGAAGTTCTACGACGCTAGAAACAGTCACCGATAATTTGGTAGCAACAGTTACGAGAAGTGTAGAGCCAGCCTTAGCAGAACTAGAGGCTCAGGCGGCAATAGGTGTGCCAACTGTCCGATTTGCCTTGAAACGCCCACTTCACAAAATGGGAGAGGTGATAGGCCAAGTAGCGCCAGCAGTTGAAGTTACCAGTCATGCCGACACGCCTAATTACGAAATCCTGGTGCGTTATCCACCCGGCTTCCGTCCTGTCTATGTTGACCCTCTCAGTAAAGAGGGCACCGATACGCCACCTATAGTGATACACGCCGAAGAAGTGCATGTTGATACTAACCCGTCAGCCACTGCTGACCCAGCTGGATACAACGTACGACACACCTTAATGCTCGGCCCCGAAGCAACTCCACCAGCGCTTACTTCATTATTCGAAATTGATATCTTTCCGCTAGAGCCAGACAGCATCAGGCGAGTAGCCGAAGAAGTTGCAAAAACTGATCCTAGCTTAGCCGTATTACTCCCGGATATCTCACATACCCACGCCTATCCGGGTTAGCCTGCTATACTTTTATAGATATGGATGAGCAAAAAAAACGGACTGGTGCTTTGCGGGCTGAAATTGACCAGGCCTATAAGCGTCTTACCATTGAGTCGTTGGATCAAAAGTTGCAGCAACTGCAGGCTACTAGCCAGCAAGCCCATTTTTGGGACGATTCAACTACTGCTCAACAAGTGATGCAGCAGATTGCCAAGCTGGAAGGGCGGATAGGACCCTGGCTGAAACTTCGACAAGGGATCGATGATACGTATGAGATGTTGCAGCTTGATGATGCCAGTCTGTCCAAAGAATTAGACCAACAACTGCAATCCATCGAAAACGATTTTGCGGCTCTGAAAGAGGAGTTAAAGTTTAACGGTCCTTATGACGACCATGATGCCATCCTGAGCATCTATGCTGGAGCTGGCGGTACCGACGCCCAAGATTGGACACAAATGTTACTCAGAATGTATACGCGTTATTTTGAAAAAAACCGCTGGAAAGTAGTGACAATAGATGAGTCAGCAGGTGACGAGGCAGGGCTGAAGAGCATCACCCTAGAAGTCGAAGGTGCTTTTGCATATGGTAAATTAAAAGGTGAGCAGGGCGTGCACCGGTTGGTACGCTTGAGTCCATTCAATGCCGATAATTTGCGCCAGACTAGCTTTGCCAAAGTCGAAGTCATGCCCAAAATCGACAAACC
>CAYTRU010000003.1:0-7844 GCA_964440265.1 uncultured Candidatus Saccharibacteria bacterium
TAAACGTGTACTAAATTCTACAGCGATAAATTACTTGCAAAGCGCTACAGCTAGGGCTATATTAGGGGCAGACAGCACTATATGTGGAAAAACCATCCATATAGCCTGAGCACATTTAATGGTAAGAGAAGGTAAGGAGAAGGCAGCATGAAATGCACGCAATGCCCCAGCGATGACATCAAAGTGATCGAATCGCGCGACGTGGCAGAGGGTCAGGCCATTCGCCGCCGCCGGATGTGTAATGGTTGTGGACATCGCTTCACAACCTACGAGCGCCTAGAACGGCCACAGCTCATCGTTATCAAAAATGACGGTACGCGTGAACTGTTTAACCGCGCTAAGCTCTTAGCAGGCTTATATCGGGCTTGCGAGAAGACGGCGGTCACCAGCCTGGAGCTTGAAAAGGTTGTCGATGCCATTGAGCAAGAACTCTATGCTTGCGGCGACCAAGAAGTGCGCTCTGGCGCGATTGGTGGCATGGTGATGGATCAGCTGGCTCGCCTCAATGAGGTCGCCTATGTGCGTTTTGCCAGTGTTTACCGACGCTTTAAGGATATTGCCAGTTTCGAACAGGAACTATCCTTAGTCAAGCAAGGCAAGCACATTCCGGCAGAACTTGTTAAACAGTAATTTTAGAGACTGTTTAACAGTTCTCTTCGGTCTCGAAGCTATCAGTGACTTCGAAATCGCAGAGAGCTCAAGCGCTGTACCTGTCTGAGAGCAGGGTATAGCCGAACTCTAAAATAAATAACTATTAATTAATAAAAACTATTAAGCAAGTGAGGGAATACTAACTATGGCACAAACAACCAGCCTAGGGGTGGCACGGCTTTTTACCCCCCAAAAAAGCAAAGCATATGACCAACTGAAGTGGTCGAGCTATGATTCACTTATTAAAAATCCTATGAATGACACGCCAGTCTTCGAACAGAATGACGTGGAATTTCCGAAGGGCTGGTCACAGAATGCCGTCAATATTGTGGCGCAAAAATATTTTAGCGGGACACCTGGCACCAAAGGCCGGGAAAGTTCGCTAAAACATTTGATTGATCGTGTCGTCGATACGGTAACACGGCAAGGCGTACAGGAAGGCTACTTCAGCAGTGATACTGAAGCTGAAGATTTTCGTGAAGAGCTCAAGTATGTCGTGGCTACACAGAAAGCGACATTTAATAGCCCGGTTTGGTTCAATATCGGCGTACCTGAGCGAACGCAGCAGGCTAGTGCTTGCTTCATCCTCGGTATCGAAGATACCATGCCCTCCATTCTGAACTGGTACGTAGAAGAAGGTATGATTTTCAAGGGCGGCTCTGGCTCGGGCATCAACATTAGCCCCATCAGATCTTCAAAGGAACAATTGGGCAAAAGTGCGGGAACCGCCAGTGGTCCGCTGAGCTTTATGCGGGGCGCAGACGCTTCCGCGGGCGCTATAAAGAGTGGTGGTAAGACCCGTCGGGCAGCCAAAATGGTCATCCTAAACGTCGACCACCCTGATATCGAAGAGTTCATTTGGAGCAAGGTTATTGAGGAGCGTAAAGCCCGTGACCTGCAGTCTTTGGGCTGGGATATGAGTATGGATGGGAAAGATTCCTTCAGTGTCCAGTACCAAAACGCGAATATCTCCGTCCGGGTAACTGACGACTTTATGCAGGCCGTACAGGATGATGCCGATTGGGACTTACGTGCAGTTACGAATGGCAAGAGCATCAAGAAAGTCAAAGCTCGCGATCTATTTCGTCAATTTTCAGAAGCTGCCTGGGAGTGTGCTGATCCCGGCATGCAGTTTGATACCATCATAAACAAATGGCATACCACGCCAAATGCAGGCCGCATCATGGGCTCTAATCCTTGCAGCGAATACATGCACCTCAATAACTCTGCTTGTAATCTGGCAAGTCTTAACTTAATGATGTTTTTAAAAGAAGATAACACCTTTGATGTTAGAGCTTTCATCCATACCGTGGAATTGATCTTCACAGCTCAGGAAATCCTCGTCGGTTACAGTGAATATCCCACCGAGTCTATCGGCAAGACCGCCAAAGCTTACCGTGAGCTTGGCATCGGTTACGCCAATCTCGGTGCCTTATTGATGGCCCTCGGTTTGCCCTATGACTCTGACGAAGGTCGAGCTATCGCTGGGGCAGTGACCGCCCTGCTCACCGGCCAATCCTATGCTACTAGTGCTAAAATTGCCAAGCGTATCGGGCCGTTCGCCGGCTTTAGTAAAGACCGTGAAGGTATGCTAGGGGTGCTGCGAATGCACCGCGCTGCGGTATCCGAAATTGACGCTAGCTTGGTGCCAGAGGAACTATTGAGTGCAGCCGCCGGAGCCTGGGACGAAGCAGTCGAGCTAGGTGAACAGTACGGTGTACGCAATTCGCAGGCCAGTGTCCTGGCTCCTACCGGTACCAGTGGTTTGATGATGGACTGTGACACTTTAGGGATCGAACCTGACCTAGGCTTGGTGAAGTTTAAGAAATTGGTTGGAGGCGGTAGCATGAATATCGTCAACCAAACGGTGCCGCGTGCCCTTAAGAGTCTAGGCTATACTAAGCCGCAAATCGACACTATCGTGGCTTATATCGACGAAGAAAAGACCATCTTAGGTGCACCAGCCCTAAAAAAAGAGCATGAAAACGTCTTTGCTTGTTCGATGGGTGACAACTCTATTCACTACACTGGTCATGTCCGCATGATGGCGGCTGTCCAGCCGTTCATCAGTGGTGCTATTAGTAAAACAGTTAACATGCCGGAAGAAGCCACTGTCGAAGATATCGAGCAGATCCATTTGGAAGCTTGGAAGCTGGGCCTCAAAGCTGTGGCCATCTACCGCGATAACTGTAAGGTTGGCCAGCCGTTGAACATGGCGAAGAAGGGTGCCAATGCACTGAACGAAGTCGCTGAGGCAGCTCCGGCTTTGGCCAATGTGCCAGTAGCAGCGAGTGTCGAGACTATCAATGATCGAATAATGATCAAAGGCGCTGTCCGGCGTTCGCTGCCCAAGAGCCGTAATGCCAAGACCATCGCTTTTAAGGTAGCCGGCAGTAAGGGTTACGTCACCGTTGGCGAATTCGAAGATGGTACGCCAGGTGAGGTTTTCATGAAGATTGCCAAGCAGGGTTCCACCCTAGCCGGCGTTATGGATGCCCTGGCTATCTCAGTTAGTTACGGTTTGCAATATGGCGTGCCCCTGAAAAGCTACGTCCACGGCCTGACCAGTATGTCCTTTGCGCCCTCCGGCATTACTGATGACCCGGATATTCGCACTGCTACTAGTCTGGTCGATTACATCTTTAAGCGCTTGGCGCTGACGTACCTTAGCTTTGACGATTTGTTGGAACTGGGGATGGCTTCTATTGACGACATGCCTGTTGATCAGACCAGCTTGCTGAAGGATGAAGATCTGGTGATTGAAGTAGGTCCAGAGGCCCCAGCTGCCGCTAGCGTGTCAATAGATGTTGAGCAGGCTGCTCAGCAGACACCAGTGATTGCTGCCATGCCAGTCGGCGCGGCTACTACCATGAGTGAAGAACCGATAGCTACCAAAAAGGATGATGCCGCTCCCATGTGCTACAATTGCGGCAACCAAACTCAGCGCGCTGGCAGCTGCTATGTCTGTACTTCTTGCGGCTCCACCACTGGTTGTAGCTAGGTCGACGTAAAGAAATCCTTGTTGTGTTGGTTGCGGCGGAGTAGGTTATGCAACAAACTAACATATTTGCAGATCATGTATAGGATATGTGATACACTGAGCCTAAGATGAAAGTGCTTATCCTATACAGGCCAAATTCTGAACATGCCCGTCTAGTTGAAGAGTTCATTCGTGACTTCCAGTCTAGGCACCAGTCTGACCACTTAGAAGTACTGAATCTCGATACTCGAGAGGGTAGCTCCACCGCCAGCCTTTACGATATTGTGCAGTATCCGGCAATTTTAGTGGTGCAGGATTTTGGCCGTTTACAAAAAAGCTGGGAAGGCGAACAGTTACCGCTTATGGAAGAGGTAGCTTCCTATGCCCGGAATTAAGCAAGGTAGCTGTTGAAGTCCCCGAGCTAGCCTTTCGCTACTCTTTACGTGCATAATGAAAGCTAGTATAGTGAAGGTTACAACTCGGTAAATCCGTTGGAGCGGCAATCAACCGCGAGGAGTGAGAAGAAGGGCCTTGCCGCTACAGGCAAAACTTAGTAGAACTCACCGGGCAAGCCCGTTATAGCTGAAGATGAGTGCTTTTGAGTGACAACTGCGTTTTGTCGATCACCTCAAAGGAAACCGGATGGTACCTCCGCAAATTATGTGGATCCGGTAAACCTGTCGAGGTGATTTTTATTTACAACGGAAATGGAAATTTTAAGGAGTAAATTACTAGCATGAAGTTTCAAAAAGGCAGTCGCCGGCCAGTTGCAGAATACGAAAAAGACCTGGTACGCTACTGGAAATCAGAGCGGACCTTTGAAAAATCGGTAGCACAACGTCCAGCCGACAATGCGTACATCATCTATGATGGCCCACCTTTCATTACTGGTGTGCCGCACCACGGTACCTTGCTCGCTAGTGTGGTTAAGGACGCCGTCCCGCGTTTTCACACGATGCGAGGCAAGCGGGTGGAGCGGGTCTGGGGCTGGGATTGTCATGGACTGCCGGCCGAGGTCTTTACCGAGCAAAAACTAGGTATCCATGACCGACGAGATATTGGCACCAAAGTCAGCTTGGAAGACTATGTCAACACCTGTCGAGCCAATATGGTTCAGACTGGCAGCGAGTGGGAAGATACCATTGACCGTATCGGCCGCTGGGTGGATTTTCGAGGTGCATATAAGACAATGGATAAAGACTATATGGAATCAGTCTGGTGGGCCTTCCAGCAGCTCTATGAGGCCGGTAAAGTCTACGAAGGGGAGAAGGTCCTGCTGTACTGTACTCGTGATGCTACACCGATCAGTAAGGCCGAGGTAGCCATGGATAATTCATACCAGGATGTGACTGACCCGAGTGTTTACGTGAAGTTCAAAGTTAAAGGCTATAAACTTCCTGGCTCTCCCAATGAAAAACCGGTCTATCTGTTAGCTTGGACAACAACACCTTGGACACTACCGGCTAATACAGCCTTGGCACTCAACGAGCATGAGGACTACTTTGCCTATGAATTTGAGGACGAGAATCTGATTGTTGCGGACATGCTAGCTAGTAAGGTATTTACTGATGAAAAACGTCAACCAATACCATGGATTAATCAGTGGCCGGTTGATCCCGGCGAACTGGTCGGCAAGCATTACGAGCCTTTATTTGAAAATCGAGGACAGAACGCACATAAAATTTGGCATGCCGATTACGTTGACACTAATGAAGGCACAGGTATTGTTCACCTGGCACCTGCCTATGGTGAGGAAGATTATCTGTTTGCCAAGAAGCAAGGCTTTCCATTCGTCTCAGTTATCGATGACAGTGGTTTTTATACTGAAGGTGAGTGGCAAGGTCAGCAGGTCTGGGAAATCAATAAAGAAATTGCCAAAACGCTCCACGCGCGGGGCGTAGTTTGGAAGATCGATTATATCCGTCACAGCTATCCGCACTGTCACCGCTGCGGTACCAAGCTTATGTATCGAGCTCACCCCAGTTGGTTTATGGATATTAGTGGTCAGCGTCAGCAGATGTTAGAGCAAAATGGCGACATTGAGTGGTTCCCAGAGCATCTCAAGCAGGGACGTTTTGCCAAAACGGTCGAAACAGCACCTGACTGGAACCTCAGTCGTGACCGTTTTTGGGCCACCGCTATGCCAGTCTGGAAAGGCACTGATGAAAACGGGCAAGAGCACACTAAAATTGTCGGTAGCTATGCAGAATTACAACAGTTATCTGGCATAACTTTGAAAGATTACCACCGTCCATGGATAGATGATGTAACATTTACTATAGATAAGATCGAGTATCGTCGGATTGATAAAGTTTTTGATTGCTGGTTTGAAAGTGGCTCCATGCCGTTTGCCCAGTTCCATTACCCCTTTGAAAATGTCGACAAATTCGAACAAAATTTCCCGGCTGATTTCATTGTCGAATACATCGGTCAGGTACGAGCCTGGTTTTATTACCTCCATGCCGTGTCGGTCGGGCTATTTCAGAAAAATTCTTTCAAAAATGTCATCACCACCGGTGTACTGGCTGGCAATGACGGTCGGAAAATGAGTAAAAGCTTCGGTAACTATACCGACCCGAACGAGCTGATGGATAAGTATGGGGCTGATGCCTTACGCTTTCTGCTGGCAAGCTCACCTCTGTTAAATGGTGAAGATTTCACCCTGCAAGATAAAGAGGTAGCCGATGTAGCCCGCAAACTAGCTATGATTTGGAATATGTACGATTTCTTTACGCTGTATGCTGATGTCGATAATTGGGACTCTGGAGAAAATCAGCTAGGTCAAGCAGCAGAGCCTCTCTCGGAGTTGACCAACCCACTCGATCAGTGGATTGTCAGTCGAGTACATCAACTCAACCAAACTGTTACAACGCACATGGAGCGCTATGATCTACCAAATGCGCTAAAACCGGTGTTACCGTTTATCGATGATGCCAGCAACTGGTATGTTCGTCGCAGTCGCAAACGTTTTTGGAAAAGTGACAACGATGCTGATAAAGCAGCGGCCTATCAGACGCTACACTACGTACTTGTCCAACTCAGTCTGATCATGGCTCCGTTCACGCCGTTTCTAGCTGAAGAATTATATCGAAAACTGACTGGTGGCGAGTCTGTACACCTGCTCGATTGGCCAGAGACCGGTCATATCAATGAACTGGTACTGGAAGACATGGCTGAAGTTCGTGAAGCAATCACTACTGCGCTTGCCGAACGGGCTACCGCTGGTCTCAAAGTTCGCCAGCCACTGGCCAGCCTGCAATTTACACCTCGCCGTGTCTTGGCACCACAGCACAGTGCCTATTTCGCCGAGATCCTCAGGGAAGAAGTGAACGTCAAGACGGTGATCATCCACCCTCCGAACGCCCACAATACGAGTGAGGTGGCTCTCGACCTCAAACTTACTGCTGCCTTAAAGCAGGAAGGCTTGTTGCGCGAAATAATTCGACATGTCCAGCAGGCCCGCAAACAAGCTGGCCTGGAGGTGGACGACCGCATCCATCTCTGGCTGGAGACGACTAACACGGCCCTCCAAGCGGTGCTGGAGAACCACAAATTCACTGCTATATTGCTCGAGGAAACTCTTGCGAAAAGCTTAACGGCCACTGCCGTTGCGGGTTTTACTACGAAGGCGACAATCGATGGCCACGAGCTGAGCCTATCTATTAGTAAGTCTTAAGGTACATAACGGCCCTTATCTCACCAGAAACAGGAGGACCTCTATGTGAGATACTTGTTCGCAGCAGATAGCTTCCCACATAGCAATCCGCACCAATCGATCACCAGCAAGCCAGCTAACACTTTACAGGGGCAGAAGTTTTTGATACACTACTTGCTGAATCGAATTTATTTCTTAAACAGTTCGGATTGAGAATTTTAGGTATGAAGAAAGCAGTTATTACTACGGGCGGTAAACAGTACGTCGTGCACGAAGGCGAGACGCTGAAGGTTGAATTAGTCAAAGAAGCCACCAAGACTGGTAGTATTACCGCAGCGACTGGCAAAAAGGTCGACTTTGAAGCCCTACTAGTCATCGACGGTGACAATATTCAAGTCGGAGCGCCGACTGTCGCAAAAGTGAAAGTCAATGCCGAAATCATCGATGCCGATGTGCAAGATGACAAGGTAACCTCTATCCGTTATAAAGCCAAAAAACGAGTGCATACCGTGCGTGGCCATCGCCAGCATCAGACTATCCTCAAGATCAACACCATTG
>CAYTRU010000003.1:7944-30873 GCA_964440265.1 uncultured Candidatus Saccharibacteria bacterium
GCTTTGGCATCAGCGACCCATGATTACATCATTATTGATTGCCCGCCTTCTCTAGGGTTATTAACAATTAATGGTTTGACGGCAGCTCATAGTGTGCTTATTCCTGTACAGGCAGAATATTATGCCTTGGAAGGCTTGAGTCAGCTGCTGAAAACTGTGCAAGCCGTGCGCAAGAGCACGAATCCGCAACTTGCGTTATTAGGCATTGCCCTCACGATGTTTGATAAGCGTAACAGTTTGAGCGAACAGGTTCAGCAAGAAGTCCAAAATTATTTTGGCGATAAGCTATTTACTAGCGTCATTCCTCGTAATGTGCGCCTGGCCGAAGCTCCCAGCTATGGTCGCACTATCTACGAGCACGACCGTTGGAGCAAGGGTGCCCGTGCGTACAAGGCCTTAGCTAAAGAGGTTCGCGATCGCACATAAGGCCTCATCTTATTTACTTAACTAGCGGACTAGCCGAATAGATTGATAATACGCACTAACTCTTCATCATTGCTAAAGCCAATTTCGAGCTTACCGCCATGAGCCGTGCGACGGATGGTGACAGGGGTTTTCAGTTTTTTACTGAGAGCCTTGGTGGCTGGCGTAGTAGTTGCGGTACGGGCATGCGCGTGTTTAACTTCGCGAACCCCGACTTTGACACTGGTCACGAAGCGTTCGGCTTGACGGACGCTCCACCCTTGGGCCTGGATGGTTTGGAGGAGATATGTTTGGCGTGTCGTATCACCTTTGAGGGCTAAGATAGCGCGGGCATGGCCTTCGGTGATATGGCCGGCCGCCAAGGCTTCGCGGGCGTCTTCGGGCAAACGCAGCAAACGGACGATATTATTGACAGTAGACGTAGCTTTCCCCAAGCGTTGCGCAATGGTGTCATAGGAGAGTGAGAATTGTGCATGCAATCGTTCGATGCTGACTGCTTGCTCTAACGGGCTGAGGTCTACCCGCTGGACATTTTCGATAAGGGCGATTTCTAATTGTTCCAATTCCTGGCTGCTGCGAATAATGGCTGGCACCGTTTTGAGACCTGCGATCGTAGCAGCCCGCCAGCGGCGTTCACCGGCGATTAGCGTGTAAGTGTTATCTTTCATAAGGGTGACGACTAGTGGTTGGACTACGCCGTGACGTTTTATAGAGGCGGCTAATTCCTGTAGGGCAACGGTATCAAAATGCTTACGTGGCTGGTGGGGGTTAGCTTGTACTTGAGTAACCAGGATATTTTCGATCCGGTCACCAGGTGATTGCAGCAGGCTTTTATCGAAATCTGTCGGCAACAGGGCCTCAAAACCTCGGCCTAACCCTTTTTTTTGTGCTTGGCTCATACTTCGCATCATACCACACCTCCCTAGGCGGGTACCGTTAAAAGGTTTGTGCTTGACTGATCGGGAGTACCCGTAGGATCAGCTTACCGATAATTTGGTCAGCATTGATAGGACCAAAGGCTCGAGAATCAAGCGAATCTGGCCGATTGTCACCAGAGACAAAGAGCTGGTGTTCATTGAGCGTGACATTGACAGTACCAGTAGTAAGCGGAATATTTTTGCCGTACGAGAGAGTCTCATCAGGTTTAAACCCCTTAGGATGGTCTTTGTTGTAAATAATGTACGTGCCACCGGTTTTGTCGTTTAGGACGACATGATCCCCTGGTAAGCCGATCACTCGTTTAATGAGCTGCTTACTATCGGACGGATTTGATCCGTCCAAGCCTGTTTCGGCAAAGACGATGATATCGCCTCTGGCCGGTATATAGTCGTGGCCAGTAAGTCGGGCCCAAGAGCGTGGTACTTTCCAGATAATTAGTTTGTCGTTATTTTGGAGCGTACTTACCATACTCCGGCCGTCGACTTGATATGACCGAAAGACAAAAGCCACAATGAACAGGGCGAATAGTAGGGCTATTACTAGAATACTTAGGGTGGAAAACAGTTCCCGCCGCTTCGAAGCTGGTTTTTTGGCTGGTGCCTTTGGGGCGGGTGAAATTGCTGCGTCATCCATACAAGGTTTTACTATACCACGAACCAAGGGGTTTACTCGTAAGCATCATGTGATTATAATGAAGCACACAGCAAGTGATGGAACCGTTTAGACACAAACGGCGTGCGATCCAAGCTCAACGCCACATCAAAAAAGCCAACCTTAGGAATTCACCACCTGTGACTGAGGTACTCTCAGCACGTGCGCGCTCACCAGTAATCCAGGTACCTCAGCCGGCTATTCGGCCTCAGCTCAACCTAGATTTACCCGGTGGTGATAGTCGCGCACGGGTGTACACTTTCTTTCGAAAAGCACCGCACCATCGGTTGCGACGCTGGGCCTTCCGAACTGTAACAGCCGGGCTAGTACTGGTTATCACGCTTGGTGGTCTATTGTTTTCACAAGCTTATCTCAAGGCACATAAGGTTTTTAAAGGGGGTACCGGTACGGCAGCTGCCCTAAAAGCCAACGTGGACCCTAGCCTACTAAAGGGAGAAGGGCGTGGCCGGGTCAACATTTTGCTGCTCGGGCGAGGTGGTGGTACCCATGATGCTCCTGATTTGACCGATACACTTATGCTCGCCAGTGTCGACCCGGTAAATCATACGGCTACTTTACTCAGTTTACCGCGCGACTTTTGGGTAAGAGTGGACGGTGCTGGCACGATGAAGCTAAATGCAGTATGGCAGACAGGCGCCTCGCAGTATTTGGGCACAGTAAGTCCCGGTATCACAGATACAGAAGCGATTAAGAGCGGTTTTAAAACACTAGACCAGACGGTAGGAGAGACCTTGGGGTTACAGATTGACTACAATGTACTAGTAGATTTTCAGGCTTTTCAGCAGGCGGTCGATACGGTAGGGGGTGTGAACGTCACGGTACCGAGCGATTTAATCGATCCTACCATGGCCTGGGAAAATTCTCATAATCCAGTACTAGCTCGGGCGGGTAACCAAACATTTGATGGCCAGCAGGCTTTGCGCTATGTTCGGTCTCGGGAAACTAGTAGTGACTTCGCTCGTGGTGAACGACAACGCGCGGTAATGATGGCTCTAAAGACTAAGGTGATCAATCTAGGCACGCTCGGTAATCCCTTGAAAGTATCAGGCTTACTAAATGCTTTTGGCGATAACGTGCAGACTGATCTATCAATCGATAATGCTACACGTTTATATAGCATCCTGAAAGATATCAATGATGACCAGGTCACTTCCTTAGGCCTAGGTGATGGCACAAATCAGTATGTGACTACTGGTAACATCAACGGCCAGTCGGTAGTGCTACCGACAGCCGGGCTCTTTCAATACGACAAGATTCAGCAATTTATCCGCAGTCAGCTAAAAGACCCATACATCATGAAAGAAAAGGCTAAAATCCTCGTTTTGAATGCCAGTATGGTGCCCGGCGCGGCTACCCAAAAAGCTGAAGAGCTGAAAAGCTATGGCTATACAGTGTCAGGTACGGGAAATACTCCTGCCGGCAAGGAGACGCAAACCACACTAGTAGATCTGAGTCATGGCAAAGCGAAATACACCAAGAATTATCTGGAGCAACGGCTGGGCACCAAGGCCACGACTCATTTAGACGACACTACTATCTCCACGAACGGCGCCGAATTTGTTATTATACTAAGGTAATTATGCGGTTAGCGTTTCAAAGTATTAAGCCCGCCAAAGGCATCGCTCCCCTTATTCATCTGGGACTGGTGCTGGTATTTCCAATTGCCGTTTTTGTATTAGTGCGTCTCGGTCAGCGATTTGTCGTGCTGGCACTCTGCATGATCGTGCTGAGCAAATGGCGCATGTTTGCGGTACGGCCTCGCTTTTGGGCGGCCAATGTCCGTGCTAATGCCGTGGATCTGATGGTGGGCTTGTCAGTCGTCTTATTTATGACCCATAGCGGCAGTGTGGCTCTACAGATTGTCTGGGCAGCTGTCTACGCTGTCTGGTTACTAGTACTCAAGCCTCAATCGAGTATAGCCATGGTCACCGCACAAGCCTTCGTCGGCCAGCTAGCAGCCCTCAGTGCCTTGTACCTGACCTGGGCAGATGGCCCCATCTACGGCTTGACACTACTCAGCGGCTTATTTTGCTTCTTGGCAGCTCGGCATTTCTTGGATGCCTTTGATGAACCGTATGCTAGGATGCTAGCCTACGTGTGGGGTTATTTCGGCGCGGCCCTAGCCTGGGTGCTGAGCCATTGGCTGTTGTTTTACCACGGCGTGGCCCAACCGACTCTGCTACTCAGTGCTTTAGGTTATGGTTTGGCGGTCTTGTATTATCTGGATCATCGAGACCGTTTGAGCAAGAATCTGCAGCAGCAGGTGATCTTTACCATGTTGGCCATCGTGGTGGTGGTGCTAGCCTTATCAGACTGGAGGGATAAAGTTGTTTAAATCAAAAAAACGACGGTCACAGGCGGTAGCTTTACTGTTTTTTGTAGCAGCACTGCTAGCGAGTAGCGGTGGAGGAGCCTGGCTGGAGCATCATTATGATACGGCTAACTCAGCAGACGATGTAGGCTCCCAGCAAAAGATCGTAACCAGCCGCAGTCGCTTGATTAGTCAAATAGCCAAGTCGGTCGGCCCCAGTGTCGTGAGCGTCGATGTCAATATTTCGGCTGATGCATCAAGTAGCGACGGCTTTGACCCTTTCGGCTTTTCAGCGCCGCAACAAGAGCAGGCTGCGGGTACCGGTGTCATTATTAGTGATAGTGGCATAGTTATGACTAATCGACACGTGGTACCAACCGGGACGACAAGTGTACGAATAACTTTAAGTGATGGCACTGAACTTCGGGATGTCTCGGTAATCGGTCGCACGAATGATAATGATAGCCTGGACATCGCCTTCCTGAAGATAAACGATTTACAGGGGCACAAGCTAAAGCCAGCTACTATCGGCGATTCAGCAACAGTACAGGTCGGTGATGACGTAGTAGCTATCGGCAATGCACTGGGCCAATTTCAGAACACCGTCACCAGCGGAATTATCTCTGGCTATGGCCGCAGCGTCCAGGCCGGCGATGGTTCCAACAGTACGGCTTCAGAAAACCTCGATAATCTCTTTCAGACTGATGCCGCGATCAATCCCGGCAATTCTGGGGGCCCGTTAGTAAACCTGAGCAACCAAGTCATCGGCATCAACACTGCCGTAGCCGGCGATGCTCAAAACATCGGTTTCGCCATCCCCATTAATGATGTAGGTGGTTTAATCAAGCAGGTTATCAAAAACGGTAAGTTTAGCCGTCCTTACCTGGGTGTGCGCTATGTACCGCTGACGGCCGACCTTGCCAAGGCCTACCATCTGTCAGTCGAAAACGGGGCCTTCGTAGCGCCAAGTAGCGGGGCGGCTAGTAATCCATCAGTTCTGCCCGATAGCCCTGCCGACCATGCCGGCTTGCAGACCAATGACGTCATCACACAGGTTGACGGCATCAATGTTGATCAAACACATAGCCTAACTAGTTTGCTCTCACCGCACCAGCCCGGCGATCGTTTGGGTCTAACTATCGTCCGCGGTTCCAAAACACTTCACCTGACGGTGACGCTTGGCACCATGCCTGCCGATTGAGCAATTAATTAGTTTTTGTGTTCACTGAGCAGCATAATTAACAGGGGTGAGAGTGTATCATTTTTGTATTCAGAGAGATTTTTAATCCGATGCTAGCGTATAGCAAAGAAGCCGGTAAGCTGAGGGTTACTGAGCGCATAATTAGCGGAATCGGGCGTGCTGAGAGCCTCGAGACTTTAAGTGTCTAGACCTTCTCGGTACGATGAAAGCGTCAGTCTGACGCTCGCTAATTGCTCGGCCCCGGCCCCGGCAGTAAGGGCTTAATGGCTCACAAACAATTGGATGAAATCTTTAGTTTTTATGAGCTTGTAGTGGGACCGCTTGGCAATTCCTTGCAAGGCCGGCTGCTGAGCAGGCAAGGCTTCAGTTAAAATATACAACGGTTTATAGGCTAGTCGGTCGATTTGTTGAAATAGATGTCGGTACAATGCCAGGCCATCAGGACCACCGAATATGGCCACTTTAGGCTCATGGGCAGCGGCTGTATTAATCGGGTATGTATCTGGCACGTAGGGTAAATTGCACAGAAGTATATCGTAATCCTGGCTGGACTTATCCAGTAGATCGCTTACGGTAGTTGTTATGCTTAACGTAAATTTATCTACATTATGTTTGGCGACTTGGAGTACTTCACGACTGATATCAAGCAAATCTATATGAGTGTTTGGTAGTTCTAGAGCGGCGGTAATCCCTAAGGCACCGCTACCTGTGCCGACATCGGCAATGCGGACAACCTTACTCTTTTGGCCTAGTTCACGCGTAAAATCCTGACTGACCACCAAGCTTTTTAGCAGCTCGATCATAGTTTCCGATTCAGGCCGTGGTACCAGCACGGCGGGTGAAATGATGAACTCGCGGCCATAAAATTCGCTTTTGTTGCGCAGATAGGCCAGTGGCTCATGCTGCGCTCGGCGCTTGAGTAACTTTTCAAGTTGAGTCAATTGAGTTGCAGACAATTGTGTATCAGGCTCTGCCAGCAGTCGTGCTCGGTCTACACCCAGTACATACTCAAGTAACACCAAGGCATCTAAGCGTCCTGTACTAAGCCTACTATTGTGTAGACAAAGTGTTGCTTGTTGTAACCAAATATTGATGGTCATACTTACCAGTATGCGACAACTTTAGTACATTGACAAGTTACTGTATATTTGTTATTTTATATAAAACTTCTGCAAAGAGCAGCCTTGAATGATGAGTTAAGAATTAGAGTTTACGGAGCGGTAAGCATGTGTGAGTCATCAGTATCAGGCAATCAAGAAATTGATCTGACGGGTTGTCAGCGATTTGTAGAAAAAGTTATAAGACTTGAGGAACTGGTTCCATTTAGGGTGAGTACCGATCTTGAGCCCGAGCCTTGGGGTAAGCTGGACACTGACATAGGTAGAGGTTCCGTTTATTCGAGTAGTATATTTCTGGATGCTAACTTTAAGTTAGATAGTGAGGGCGCAGAACTCCAGATCGGTATTACCATAGATAATACTAGAAGACTTGAAAACGGTGCCATAAATGTTGTTACGGCTTGTCAGGCCCTTGTCTCTCATTCTCTACTAGACCCCACAGGGCGTCGTTACAGCGATGATACCATTCACCAAGTACGTGCCAGTAGTAAGGGCATAGCACCGTTCTTTACAAAGCACTTATGGTCGACTGATCCAAGCTTCAGGACGGACTCTAAGCCCAGATCGATACTTTCTGGGGAGCAGGCTGCTAAGGCTTTTGCCGCATTATTATCAGGAAAATTAACGGGCAAGCTTGATAGAGACCCTGAAGCTAGCGAGAGATTACTGAAAGATCTAGAAAGATGGGCAGATGCCGGAGCCTTCCAGGATGCCTTGAACGAACCAGAGGATGTGTTTACTGCAGCTCGACTGATTGCCATAATGGCGAAACTTGATTTGTGCGGACCTGATAATTATATTGAGCCGACGCTTTAATAAATGTCAATGACTTGCTAGCAGTAGCTGTTCATTTGCTGAGCAATTCGTGTTCGGCGGCCTGCAGAGCCATAATAAGATCGTCGATGTCACCGGCTAATGCAGCGGGAATGTTGGAGCGGCTATAGGCGATACGGTGATCGGTGATGCGATCCTGTGGGAAGTTGTAGGTGCGGATTTTTTCACTGCGGTCACCGGAGCCGATGAGTTTGCGGCGAGCGTCGGATTGTTCCTGTTGTTCGGTTTCGATTTTTTGGGCTAGCAAACGGGAACGTAAAACACTCATGGCTTTTGCTTTGTTTTTGATCTGGGATTTTTCGTCTTGATTGCTGACGACTAGGCCGGAGGGCAAGTGAGTGATACGCACCGCTGAGTCGGTAGTGTTGACACTCTGGCCGCCATGACCGCCGCTGCGGTAAACGTCGATGCGTAAATCAGCCGGGTCGATTTCGATGTCGGTTTCCTCAGCCTCCGGTAAGACTGCAACTGTCACGGTGGAGGTATGGATACGGCCCTGGCTCTCGGTGACAGGTACTCGCTGGACACGATGGACACCGGCTTCAAATTTTAGGTTTTTGTACGTCTCGACGCCGCGCACCGCGTAGACGATTTCCTTAAAGCCACCCGTGACACCGGGACTTTCACTGATGAGTTCAAGCTTAAAGCCGTGCGTTTCGGCCCAGCGAGCATACATACGATACAGTTCGCCGGCAAACAAGCTGGCTTCATCACCGCCGGCAGCAGCTCGGATTTCCATGATGATGTCACGATCGTCGTTGGGGTCTTGCGGAGTAAGGGCTTCCTGTAAGGCTGCTTGATTGGCCTGGATTTTACTGGCCAGTTCGGATAGCTCTAGCTCGGCCATCTCGCGCATTTCTGGGTCTGCATTATTTTTTAGTTCGTCGGCTGCTTTGCGGGCCGCGGCCAGGCGGGCTTGCTCATCAAGCAGATCAATCAGGTGTTCCAGCACATTCTGGCGTTTCGCTAGTTTCGGATAATTTTTATCACTAAAGATCGCCGGATCTTGTAGCTTTTGTTGCAGCTGAGCGTACTCTGCTCGGAGGGTGACTTCTTTTTCTTGCATATATCACTCAGTATATCACCTCTGTTAACACTTACTGTAGATTAGATGCCTAACCAGCTTTGTATGGTGGTATGGTGGCTAAAATAAAAAAAGCCTTTCCATCCAATCATCACAACAACTCGTTAGTTTTTTTCTAAGCAAGCGTTTAGTTATTGGCTTTTTGAGGGCTGGGCTTGACGTTTTCGGCTTTGGCTTCAGCTTTGGCAATTTTGGCTGCCGAGCGGTTGGCTTCTTTGGCGGCTGCAGCGGCCCGCTTGGTCTTGGCAGCAGCACCGGCAGCAGCGCGGGCTTTAAACTTGTCGACACGACCTTCAATGTCGAGGATGCGCTCTTCACCGGTAAAGAAAGGATGCGAGGTGCTGGTAATGTGCACCTTGACCAGTGGATACTCTTTACCGTCATCCCACTTGGTCTTGTCGTCGGTCTTGGCTGTTGATTTCGTGAGGAACCGGAACCCATTATTCAGGTCCTCAAATACCATCAGCTGATAGTCATCCGGATGCAAGCTCTGCTTCATAATTCCAACCATAGTAACACATCTGTTAGCTCTCGGTCAACGGGTGCTAGTAGAACCTTATCCCGCACCGACAAGTAACGAGTCACCTTTAGGAGGTCATCCTTGTGTCTGAGAGATAGAGGTTGTGCTGTATGTAAGACTAATTGTTGTAATTCTATGCTATTGCCCTAATATGAAGAGTGATGATCAAGGCAGTAATTTTTGATATGGACGGTTTGCTAATCGACAGCGAGCCGCTCTGGAAACGGGCGCAACTGGCAGCCTTTAAAACAGTCGGTATCGAGCCGACCGATGAGCAAATGCATGAACGCATGGGTACCGGTATCCCGTCGACTGTTGCATATTTCTTTCACAGGCAGCCGTGGAAGGGGGCTTCGCAGGAAGATGTAGTGGCCCGGATAGTTGATGATCTGCTGGCTGTAGTACGCACGGAAGGCAAACCCCGTCCTGGTACCTATCAGGTGTTGCAGTTTTGCAAAGCACAAAACTTACCGATGGCTATTGCTTCATCCTCGTCGCAAGAAGTTATCGATGCCGTGATAGACACACTCGGCATCCGTGATTTTTTCATCCATACCTATTCTGGCCTGCAGGAACCATATGGTAAGCCGCATCCTGGTGTCTTTATAAGTACGGCTGGTCTGCTTGGCGTGCAGCCTGAGTATTGTCTGGTATTTGAAGACGCACCTTCTGGTGTCCTAGCAGCTAAAGCGGCTAAAATGAGCTGCATCGCCGTGCCTGAGCCAGAAGTTAAAGATCACAAATTTATCCAGGCAGCCGACGTAATCATTGACTCACTGGAAGAGTTCAACGAAGCTCTGCTACATTCCTTATAACCAATTAATAATCCTCCGTGCTGGCCTTGTTACCGGCCACTGCAATTGTACGTATATAAAAGGTATCCATTCGATGTACTTTATGGATCACTTTTTACTTCTCCTGAAATATCAAGTTAGAGATACCTAACCCCCAAAACCCCATTCTCATGCCCTCTCTTAGTAGTGCATGTACTGTATACTTAGTCGCTTGTGTTCATGGCTGTTCAGTGTACTATGGCTAGGTATGAAATTTGCAAGCTTAACTAACAGCCAAGACATGGTTTCTTTTGAGCAGGCACTTTTACAGGGCATCGCGCGTGACGGTAGCCTTTATATGCCGACTAGCATTCCTCATTTGTCTGAGAAGCAGATAAAGCAGCTCCTGCATGCTGATCGTTTTGAGACAGCACAGATTATGCTCAGCCCTTGGGTCGCCGGCGAAATTCCAGATGATGATCTAGTAGCTATCATCCGGCGAGCGGCGACATTTGATACGCCACTAGTGCAAGTCGGCGATAAAAAAATCCTTGAGCTGTTCCACGGTCCGACCCTGGCATTTAAAGATGTGGCGGCGCGTTATCTCTCGGAATTTATAAGTTATTTTAACCAGAAAGCCGGCCGTCGTTCGACAGTCTTAGTAGCCACTAGCGGCGATACGGGTGGTGCAATTGCCCACGGTTTTGCGAATGTTACGGGTATCGACCTGGTGGTACTGTATCCGAAAGGCGGGGTTAGCCGATTGCAACAGGAGCAGCTGCGCCGAGTAGCTAAAAATGTCCGGTCACTGGAGGTTAATGGTGATTTCAATGATTGCCAACGCTTGGTGAAGGAGGCCTTTGCCGACCGACGCCTGAGCGAAAAGCTGCACCTGACCTCAGCCAACTCCATTAATGTCGGTCGTTTATTACCTCAGACTACTTACTACGCCAGTTTATATGGACAGCTTACGCCGAGTGAGCGTGCAACCGTCCGGGTGACGGTGCCGACCGGCAACCTCGGCAACCTCTCTGCCGGCTTGCTGGCCCGAGCTATGGGGGTGCCGATCACGGCCTTTTTAGCGGCGAATAATCTAAATGATACACTAACACGGTATCTGGAAACGGGCCACCATCAGCCGCAAGCGACCGTCAAGACTATGTCGAGTGCTATGGATGTCAGCGCGCCAAATAATTTGCCGCGATTTACACACTTGCTAGGTGAGGATACGGCCAGTATACGGGCTGTCGTCCGGGCGGTACGAGTGACGGACGAGGAGACGGTAGCAACTATCAAGCAGGTTTATAGCGATACCGGTTACTTACTTGATCCGCATACGGCCGTCGGTTGGCGAGCTAGTGAATTAATAGGGGGTGCCTATACTGACGTTATTGTGGCCACTGCTTCTGCCTTAAAATTTGCCGAGGAAATATTTGAACGCACCGGCATCAAGCTTGATAATTCGCAGCAACTACACGAACTGCAAAAGCAGCCTGAACGCTACTGGGAGATTGATAACTCCATCACGCAATTGGCGGAATTTTTGGAGAGTGAGCAAGCTTAGGCAGGTTGTTTGGCGCGACTGGTTTTGCTGATTGCCGGAACGGTCTCGAAAACTTGCAACGCTTGATTCAGCACCTGCATAATGTCTGCTGGATCTTCGAAGCCGACACTGAAACGGAAGAAATTATTGTTGATGGCTAGGTCGTTTCGGTGTTTTTGGGTCAGGCTTCGGTGGCTCATGGTTGCTGGGTGGGCCAAGATGGTTTCGGGGCTGGCCAGACTTTCGCCGAATACCACCAACCCACTGTTTTGCACGCTAGTCACAAATTGTCTGATCAAACTCAAATCTCCAGACTTGAGATCAAAGGCCAGGGCGCTTCCAGAGCCATGTTTCATCTGTTTTTTATTAATTTCGTAGCCCGGGTGGCTGGAAAGGCCCGGATAGTAGACTGTCTGGACTTGCCGGTGTTTTTGGAGATATTCAGCTATTGTTTGGGCTGATTCGCTGGTGCGCGTCCAGCGTAACTCTAGCGTTTTCAGTCCCTGGATGATGCGGTAACACTCATCTGGTGACAGCACGGCGCCGACTGACCACTGCAGCCAGCATAATCGGTCATATAGAGACTTGTTTTTGGTGACGATTGCGCCGCCGATGGCGTCATTATGACCAGAGAAATATTTACTCAAACTATACACGACGGTTTCGGCACCACACTCGAAGGGGTCAGTGGTACATGGTGGTGCAAAGGTCAGGTCGACGATATAGCGCAGGCCCAGCTCCTGTGCGATGTTGCCAACCTTAGTGAGGTCGATAATGCCGAGTTTGGGATTGGTGGGACTTTCTACCCAAATAGCTATCGTCTGAGCGGTGCGGGCTGCCTGGACTGCTTTGCGATCTTCGACATCGACATAGGAGGTCTTGATACCGAAATTGGCAAATAACTGATCGAGTAGGCGGATAGTACCTCCGTACAATTCACGGCAGCAAATGATGTGGTCGCCTGGCTTGAGCGTCAGCAAAAACATGGTTGTCGCGGCGTCACCCGACCCAAAGACGGTTGCCCAGCCCTCGCCGACTAGACTCTCCAGCTGTCGTTCTAGGACACTGCGTGTCGGATTTTTACAACGGGAATACTGCCACTTTGATTCTTCGCCAAAGATCGGTTGCTGGAAGGTTTTACTGCGCACTAGTACCGGTGCGATTGCACCCGTCAGGGGGTCAGGTGTCTGTCCCCCATGTACTAATCTGGTTCCAATGCCTAAGGCTGGTGGTTTTGACATAAAAATATCCTTCCTCCGTAAACGGGGAAAGGATACAAGCACGCTGGCGATATCTTTCCCGCATTACACGGGACTAGATGGAGCACCAACACCGACAAATCGGCAGGTTGCTGGCAGGTCGTCAAGCTAGGTCTCTCGCTGCACTCTCTATATGCTAAATTGTTAACGAATTAATTATAGCACACCGCCAGAGCCAGGCTATCCATCATGCTAAAATGACTCTATGAACGAAGATAGAGAAGGCGTCACCCGCTCAATCCATTTGAGCAGTAGCTTGCATTTTGTCAGTCTGGCAGAATACCGGGCGGCCGGGACCGGCCAAACTGTATTGTCCGGCCAAACGGTGGACGGGATGGATAATGGCTATGGCCTCCAAGGCAACCCGACGCTTCAGGAACTGCAAGCGGCTGTATCGGGACTCGAAAATGGCGCCCACACCTTAATATTTCCTAGCGGTTCGACGGCGCTGATCGCCCTCAGTGCTTTGCTACACTCTGGTGACCACTGGCTGTTGCCGGATACCGTCTACGGCCCGATGCGCCGCTATGCCGAATATCTGCGTGAGCAATACGGCGTGGCCTATGATTATTACGATCCGCGGTCACTCGATTCAGTGCCGGCTCTGATACGGGCTGAAACCAAGCTGATCCATATCGAAACACCAGCCTCAGTGACGTTTGAACTGACCAATGTCGATAAGCTCGTGCAGTTCGCTAAAACTAAAAATATCTTGACGTCCGCAGATAACACCTGGGCTTCGGGAATACTCTACCGGCCGCTCGACCACGGCGTTGACATCAGCATTCTCAGTCTCACGAAATACGCAGCTGGTTACAGCGATGTCTTCATGGGTTCCTTGACCTGCCAGCGCACTGATTTATTTAAACAACTGAGCTATTACCATCGTGTCATGGGCTATACTGTCTCACCATTTTCGGCCATGCTAGTTGGTCGCGGCCTAGAAAGCCTGCCGGTCAGACTGGCTGCCCACGGCGCCAACGCCTGCCAGTTGGTAAAGGCCCTCGAAGGCCATCCGAAAATTACCAAAATCTATCAAGCTGGGGCCGCTAAGCAAGATGGACTTTCTGGTCCGAACGGCTTATTCAGCCTCGAACTTGACCGCCCCTACAGCGATGCCGAACTAGAAAAAGCCTTCGCTGCGCTCCAAACGTTCAAAATCGGTGAATCCTGGGGTGGAACCCGCAGCCTGGTTCTCCCATTCCAGCCTACAGAACTCAGCCAGCGCACCACACCTCCCCAAAACACCATCATTCGCTTCCATGCTGGCCTGGAAAAGCTGGATCTCCAGCGTACTGATCTTGCCAATTTCCTAACCCTCATCTAGGCTGATGAAATACTAGCTTGGTCTCGAGGAAATTCACAATTCACAGCTGAACCACCCCGCCCGCCATGTCCCTAATACCCACTCTGGTGACACGCCAGTTTATTAAGATTGACTACACCGGTTCTTATGCAGGGGTTCTTGGGTACTACATACAAAGTACGTCAAACTGCATACTTTATACGTAGCCTTCCTGACCCTAGGTCATGGGGCTGTGCCCTGAAGTAGGGTGGTTCAACATGCATAATTTGCCATTCTTAATAAAGTATGATAGTATAGTATTATTAAGGGACTATTTTATGGCCAAGACTTCCAGCCCTCCACTTAATCCTGCACAGTTTGACGAAAAACTAGCAGCTGGCGAACTAGTCCTGACTTTAGTGGGCATGTCAAATGTCGGCAAGACTTTTTGGTCACATCAGCTGGCTGCTGAGGGTGGATTTACGCATATTTGTTGCGATGATTTGATTGAAGCAGAAATGGGGGGGGGTCCTAGAGGAGCTAGGCTATAGTGGTATCGCGGACATGGCGAAATGGCTCGGACAGCCCTACGATGAGCGGTTTCCTAAAAATCAACAGACCTACCTTGATCTTGAAATCGCCACCATGGAGCACATTATCCAGCAACTGGAAGAAGGCCGTATGGAGGGAAACACTATCATCGACACAACAGGTAGTGTGGTACATACGAGTCCGGAAATCTGTGCCAGATTAGAAGCACTGACTACTGTTGTTTATCTGGAAGCAACGGCCGATATGCAAGAAGAAATGTTTAAGCTCTATGTAGCAGAGCCTAAACCAGTAGTGTGGGGAGATATCTATCAACCCGAAGTTGGTGAATCCCAAAAAGATACGCTTGCACGCTGTTATCCTCATTTGTTAGCTCATAGAAGCGAACTGTACGCAGGAATGTCGCAGATAGCAATTGCTCGAGAGACCTTATTTGGTATGGCCGGCATCAATGATTTCTTAGAGCATATCAAAGGTTCATTACCTGAGGTAAGTCAAAGATAATCTTGCTAGCTTAGAGTATAGCAGTAGCAACTAGGTCTTCGTGTTGTATGAAGATATATTTCACAAATCTGGCGTAGAAATATACTTTTCTATTGCACAGGGGCCGCCTATCTGTTAGACTGAGGGGACAATTAATTAAGCAGGTCGGGGTTTGATCCTCCTCTGTAAGCGCCCTCTCGCGGTCTACAGGGGCTCCCGGTCGAAGAGAAAGGATGATCATTATGGCGACAGATGTCGACATCAAACAATTATTAGAGGCTGGCGCGCACTTCGGTCACAAGACCGAGCGCTGGCATCCTAAAATGGCACCTTACATCCATAGTAAGCGTGGCGGCACACACATTATTGACCTCGCGCAAACGGTAGTTGCTCTAGAGGAGGCTCTGGCCTTCTTGACCAAAACAGCCCACGCTGGCAAGCAAATCTTGCTGGTGGGCACCAAGCGCCAAGCTCAGGACATCGTGAAGAAAGTCGCCGTCGAAACTGGCATGCCCTATGTCACCGAGCGTTGGCTGGGCGGCATGATCACTAACTGGAACACCATTGGCGGTCGGGTCAAACATTTGCAAGACCTGGAAAATCGGATGGCTAGCGGGGAACTGGCTAATAAGTACAACAAGCTTGAGGTCCAACGTTTCCAGGAAGAAATCGATCAGATGAATGTGCTCTACGGCGGCGTCAAGGAAATGAACAGCCGTCCCGGCGCTGTTTTCATCGTCGACGTGGTCAATGATGCCAACGCCGTGCGCGAAGCCCGTAAGTTAGGCATCCCGATCGTAGCCTTGGTCGATACCAATGCCGACCCTAGCCAGATAACCTACCCCATTCCAGCAAACGACGACGCTATCAAAACCATCCAATTGATCCTGGATTACGTACAGGCCGCTATCGTGAGCGGCAAAGCCTCAGCCCAAAAATCGGTCGATAAAGACGAAGCTACGTCTGCTAAACCCGTGACCGAAACCGAAACAAAGACTGCAGCCAAAGCAGCTACGGCTACTCAGATCGAAGCCGAAGCGGCCGCGAAAGTTGAAGCCAAGGCCGACATCCAACTGGCCACACCGGCCACGGAAACCACAGCCTAAACGTTATTAACGTAGTAAATTGGAGATCTATATCTATGGCAATTGATATCGCAGAAGTGAAACGCTTAAAAGACCTGACCGGTGTCGGTCTAACAGATGCCAAGAAAGCTCTCGAAGAGACTAATGGTGATTTCGACCAAGCGCTGGCTGCTATGCGCAAAAAAGGTTTGACGAAGGCTGAAAAGCGCGGTGAGCGTGAGGCTCGGGCTGGCGTAATCGGTAATTACAACCACGATGGCCGCATCGGCGTATTGGTAGAAGTTAATTGTGAAACTGATTTTGTAGCCCGCGGAGAAATCTTTGCCGAACTTGTCAAAGACGTAGCGATGCATATCGCCGCCTCGGCTCCAGTATATGTAAGTACTGATGATGTGCCAGCCGATGAGCGCGATAAAATCAAGGCTGAATTCACCGAAAAGACTGCTGCCGAAGGCAAGCCTGCCGCGATGATTGAAAAAATTGTCGAAGGTCAGCTCAAGAAATATTTCGCTGAGCGTTGCTTGCTTGACCAACCTTTTGTTAAAAATCCAGACATTACCGTAGCCGAACACGTCAAACAAAACGCCGCGCTAATGAACGAAAACGTGGTTGTCCGTCGCTTCAGCCGACTAGCTCTCGGCGAACTCGGCTAGACTAGATAAGTAGTTGTCCCTGAGTACTACTGAGGCTAATTTTGAGCTTAGTTTGGTGTCTCGGGATAGGGCATTTAAGGAGTAGGTGGTATAAAGTATGGAGTATGCCATACTTTATATGGCATAGCGCCGAACCTCCCATAGCGTGCTAGTGTCGTGCAAGCTGAGATAGCTGCCAACTTCCAACACCGTACGATGCAAGCTAAAAGGATAAGTTAAGATAACCCCTAAGGAGAATTATGCCTGATTTATCGAGCCGGAAAGTTACCATTACGCTCCCCGAGGTGCTCCTCAATCAAGTAGATCGCCTGGCGCAGCATGATTATGGTAATCGCAGCAGTGTCATCCGCATGGCCTTATTGCAGTTTGTCCGTCAGCCAAGCAACAAACTGGTGGCCGATCCGGACAGTGTGGCTGTGGCTAAGCTGTACCAACAACTTAAGGCTGAGCATCCGCACCTTGATCCAGATGATGCAACTTTGATCCGGTTCTTGTACGAGCAGAAAATTACCAAAGCACAGGTATAGGTTATAATGGGGTCATGCAGCCTGATCAAATAGTGTCTACCTCCCAATCGAAGCTTCAGCAGGCAGTAGAGCGCTTTCGAGAAGGCCTGAAAGGCTTACGAACCGGACGGGCCAGCGCCAGCATGCTAGATGGCGTGACTGTTGAGGCTTATGGTACACCGATGCCGCTTGTCCAGGTGGCGACAGTGACCGCGCCCGAAGCACAGCTTATCCAGATTACGCCGTTTGACCCGAATAATTTAGCAGCTATTGCGACGGCTATCCGTAATAATCCCAGTCTCGGACTGAACCCTTCAGATGACGGTCGTGTAGTGCGAGTACCGATACCGCCACTTACCGAAGAACGCCGCCGGGAGCTCGCTAAACAGGTCGGCCAGAAACAGGAAGACGCTATGATCAGCTTGCGCGCCATCCGTCACGAAGCGCTGGCTGATATCAATGACGCTAAAAAAGATAAGGCCCTTGGCGAAGACGATGCTAAGCGACTAATTGCTCAGGTGGAAGAGGCAATGACGAAAGCGCGAGGCGAAGTCGAAGCGGCGGCCCGGGCCAAAGAAACCGAGATCATGACCCTCTAGCCGAGGGCGCATGGTAAAATAGAGAATACATGTCGATTTTGCTATTAATAGTAGGAATTATCCTATTTATCAGTTTAGTGGTGGTACACGAGTACGGTCATTTCATCGTAGCCCGGCGTAATGGTGTAGAAGTAGAAGAATTCGGTATCTTTTTCCCGCCACGCCTGTATAAGTACAAGACCAAGGGCGGTTGGGACTTTACGATCAATCTGTTGCCGCTCGGTGGTTTTGTGCGTCTGAAAGGCGAGCATGACAGTGACACACAGCCCGGAACTTTTGGTGCGGCTACGCTTTGGGTGAAGAGCAAAATTATGGCAGCCGGGGTGTTTATGAACCTCATCACAGCACTGGCCTTATTTACCATCATCGCCCTTATCGGTATGCCAAAGCTGGTAGATAACCAATTCACGATTAAGTCGGATACGAAACAAATTAGCCAGGAAACACTGGTCGGTATTATCGAAGCTGGTTCTCCAGCAGCCAAAGCCGGGCTACAAAGCCAGGATAAGCTGCGTGACATGACGCCACCCGGTCACTCGCCGATTATTATCAGCAAAGCTGCCAGTTTGGAGCGCTCCGTTACGAAGCAGTTTGCCGGGCAGACGGTTAAAATCCATTACGAACGGAACGGTAAACTGCAAGAAGCCAAGATTAAGCTACGTTCAGCCGCGGAGGTTGCAGCGAGCGAAAAGTCCAATCCTAGAGATTCCAAAGGCTACCTGGGCATTACCCCGCGTGATTTCAGCTTGCAGCGTTCCACTTGGTCGGCACCGATCGTGGCAATTGGCCTAAGTGCGCAGTTGACCAGCCTGACTTTTCAAGGGCTTGGTCATGCACTAGGCGGTCTAGGCAGCTTGATTGCCGGGGGTCTCACGGGCAATACTCCCGCTCGTCAGCATGGTCAGACTCAGGCCAGCGACCAGGTCTCCGGACCGGTCGGTATTTTTGTCATCCTGCGAGACGGCAGTTTGATCGGTTACCAGTTCATGCTCTTTATCATTGCCTATATCTCTCTGACACTTGCTATCATGAACATCCTACCCATACCGGCACTTGACGGTGGGCGGTTGTGGATCACCTTGATTGCCAGAGCATTCAAACGGCCACTCTCCGCCAAGCTCGAAGAAGCCGTTAATCTGAGCGGTTTTGTGGTACTCATTGGTCTGGTTATTTTGATCACCATTGTTGATGTCAAGCGCTTCTTCTAGCCAGCCCGCGCCCAGTGGGCCTCATGATGGTGGTAATGGTAAAGTGCCTTGGAATCCGTGGGTGGCGTTGTTCTGGGTAGTCGGCGTTTTTTTTGCGGCTCAGTATTTTAGTAGCTATCTGATTTCGTTGTATCCGTATTGGCATCACTGGTCTCATGCTGAAGCTGTCGCTTGGCTGAATGGCTCAGTGATTGCTCAATTTCTCTATATTTTAGTGGCCGAAACATTTATTATAGGGTCAATTTATTTATTTTTGCGGTACTACAAGGTTGGGTTTCTGAGTATCGGCCTAAAAAAGCCACGCTGGCGTGACTTACTATATGGGCTGGCAGCTATCCCGGTTTATTTTGTACTCTATATCGTGACGGTAAGTTTAGTTCTGCACTTTATACCCAGTTTCGATGTGAATCAGCGGCAACAGATCGGTTTTAGCAATGTACATGGTGCCGCTGCACTTATCCTGACATTTATTAGCTTAGCGGTTTTACCACCTCTGGCGGAAGAAATCATGGTCCGTGGCTTTCTGTATGGGACATTCAAAAAAATTCTGCCGACTGCCGCTGCTGTAATTGCTACTAGCTTGGTTTTTGCGAGCGCTCATCTATCTGAAGGCGGTGCTACCGGCCCGCTGTACATAGCTGCACTCGACACCTTTGTGCTGAGCCTGGTACTGATTTATCTGCGCGAGAAAACCGGTAGCCTATGGGCCTCTATCACGCTGCACGCCGCTAAGAATGGCTACGCTTTCTTCATCATCTTTATCGCACCGATGTTACATGTCTTCAAAATGTGGCTCTAGTCAACTAGTCACCCTTATGGTATACTGGCTTTTATGTTAGCGTTATCGAAGCGATATTTGACCATCTTGACCCCGCCACCACCCCTTGGGGTGTAATTCGCTACTAACTAATTTTTAGACGACCACCCCTGTAAACACAGGGGATTTTTTAATTTCAAGGAGAAATAATTATGAGTAACAATGAGATGATTGTCATGAAGCAGGGTTCTTCCTCCAGCGAGAACTCGGGCGGCATAGGCCTTGATCAGACCAAGATTGATTTTCATGTACAGCAGCACGTTAACCTGCGCAATGAAGGAATAGATACCGTAGATGTTGCCTCTGGTGCTGTAGTGGCGGGTAAGGAGCAGGTACTCGAGTTTGGCAGGCAAGTAGAGGATTTTGATGATAACGAACTAGCCTTACTGGGTACCTCACGACAAATAAGTCACTGGGAGCAAGCTGCCAGGCCTCATGGCCTCATGATTGGCCAGGTTTTGGGCACCCATCGGCAGATTGATGATTCGGCGGAAGGCAGACAGATTGTCGAACGTATCGGCAAGGTAACACGCAAGCGAGGGGTGCTCGTGGTGCTCAATGAAAATAATGCCGCGGCTAGCGAAGAAATGAAAGAATACGAAGAGAGTGAAGCAGCCAAACAACAAGGAGAAGAAGATGCGGAAGCCGATAATGACTGGCTGGCAGCTCACTTAGCCATAGCTCTTGGCGCCTCAACGCTCCTACTGCTGAGTAATATAGACGGTTTCAAGATCGGGCATAAAGTCACTCGTGAAATCAAAGTCTATGATGTGGCCGATATGCTGGCTCACTGCAAAGGCACTAGTAGCTCAGGAACGGGTGGTATGAGAAGTAAGCTGCGGGCAGCAGAAAGAGCCGCCAGAGCAGGCATCAATGTGATAATAGGCAATGCCTCAATTGATTGCCGTCGCCTGCTAATTGGTGATGCGGGTACTCGGATAGTACAATAACTAGTAACCTGAAGGAGAGACCATATGCGCGTATCGCAACTATTTACAAAAACCAGGAAAGACGTACCAGCTGATGAAACGGCTCGTAACGCGCAACTGCTGATCCAGGCCGGCTTCATCCATAAAGAGATGGCCGGTGTCTACAGCTTTTTGCCGCTGGGCTTACGAGTGCTGCAAAAGATTGAGAATATTGTCCGTGAAGAGATGGATAAAATCGGCCAGGAAATTTTTATGCCTTCACTGGCACCCGTGGAGGCCTGGCGGGCCACTGGCCGGTTGGAAGTGGTGGATGTGCTCATGAAAGCCGTACCAGCTAATAGTGAATCAGGTGATCGTCATGCCGCTGAATACATCTTGAACTCCACTCATGAAGAGTTGGTAACACCAATCGCTAAAGAGTTTGTGCGCAGCTACAAGGATCTACCGGTCGGTATCTATCAGATTGCCGCGAAATACCGCAACGAACCCCGATCCAAGTCAGGCCTCATGCGTGGCCGGGAATTTCGCATGAAAGACCTCTATAGTTTTCACACTTCCACAGAAGACTTAATGCGCTATTATGAGACCTCCAAACAAGCCTACAAAAATGTTTATGATCGGGTCGGCATCGGCGAGGATACTATTATTGCTGCGGCCTCCGGAGGTGATTTTACTGACGATTATTCGCATGAATTTCAGACGCGCTGCGAAGCGGGTGAGGACACGATATTCCGTGTGCCGTCGAGCGGTGAAGCCTTTAATCAAGAAGTAGCTCCCGCCAAAGCTCCGGCTTTAGTTGCAGACGAGGCGATGAAACCGCTGGAAGAAGTCGAAGGTAAGGGCATGATCGGTGTCGAACCGCTGGCTAAATTTCTCAATATTTCCGTCGAGGATACCACTAAAACCATGCTGTACATCACCGAAACTGGTGTGCTAGTAGCCGCTGCTGTCCGCGGACGATACATGGTTAACGAAGAAAAACTGGCCAAGGTCGTCGATGCCAGGCGTGTTAGCCTAGCCGACGAAACGACGGTAAAGCGTATCACCGGAGCGGAAGTTGGCTATGCCGGTTTGCTCAACCTGCCGGCCGAAGTCCGAATCGTCGTCGACGAGTCATGTGCCGGCCGGATAAACTTTGAGATGGGCGCCAACCGTACCAATTACCATACTATTAATGTCAACTGGGGTCGAGACTTGCCCGAACCGGCGCAGTACTACGATATCAAGATTGCTCAAGCAGGTGACCTTTACCCAGATAGCGGCGAGGTTTACGAAGTCTTCTCGGCCAGTGAAGTTGGCAATATTTTCCCGCTGCACACCAAGTTCTCAGCTGCGCTCGGCTACACCTATACCGATGAAAGCGGCCAGCAGCAGCCAGTGATTATGGGCTGTTATGGTCTAGGTACCACTAGATTAATGGGCGTGATTGTCGAAAAATTAGCCGATAGCAAGGGCCTGGTCTGGCCAAAGAGTATTGCGCCGGCTCAGGTCTACCTGGCGCGGCTAGGCGATAAGCCCGAGGTAGTCAAACAAGCCGATGAGCTGTACGACAAGCTGATGGGTGCTGGCGTCGAGGTACTCTACGATGACCGCGATGCCCGGCCCGGAGAGAAGTTTGCCGATGCCGATCTGCTGGGCATCCCGTATCGAGTTGTGATCAGTGAGAAGACACTTGCAGCCGGTGAGTTTGAGCTAAAAGCTCGCCTAGCAGCCCAGCCCGAACAAGTCAGCCAGCCCGAACTCCTCAAGACGCTTGGTTTATAAGATTTTAGGTGCTCAAGCTGGGCTTTTATACTGCCTGGTCTTCGAGGGCTGCATGCCGAAAGCATGTCTAATAGGTATGCTTAAGATATGCTTTCGGCATGCACCCCGCAAATACCTAGCATACGTTTGCACAAGCCAAGGGTCGACAGTAGTGATGAATCAATTGGAAAAAGATTATGGCCACGCCCCAAGTATTGCTATAATAGTCTCGCAATACCGTACTCTGATGGAATTATAGAAGTTAGCGTTTAGGATCACCCTCAATGACAAAAGGGATGTAAGGAGGAAATTACCATGAAGAAATTATTTCGATTGACCCAATCCGGTGTCAACGAACTGCAAGCTGAAGTCGACGGTCTGATCGCCAAGCGAGC
>CAYTRU010000003.1:30973-33224 GCA_964440265.1 uncultured Candidatus Saccharibacteria bacterium
TGCTCGGCAAAGCCGAGGGTGATGAAGTCGCCATCCAAACCCCTAGCGATACCACCACCTACAAAATCGTCGACATCGGTTAAACTGCTGCCTAAGTCATCACCTTAAAGCTGTTAGTCGCGTATGTTGCACTCACCCACCTATATTCTCGACTTTGACAGCACACTTATACAAGTGGAAAGCCTGGATGAGCTAGCTCGGTTGGCCTTGGCCGACAGAGGCGATGCGACAGAGGTTTTAGCCAGGCTGGAGGCTGTGACGGAGCAGGGTATGACTGGGCAGCTGCCATTTGATACATCTCTCGAGCAGCGGTTGCAGCTGTTTCAAGCCAATCGCCGCCATGTTACAGACTTAACCGCTCAGCTATTGCAGCAGTTAAGCCCCTCAGCTACTAAAAATATTGCATGGTTTCAGCAAAACCGTGAACATATCTTTGTGATTTCCGGTGGTTTTGAAGACTATATGATTCCAGTCCTCGCGCCGCTAGGCATCTTACCGATGCACATCTTTGGTAACCGGTTCATGTATAACGCAGATGGTGACATTATTGGCTATGACCGAGCCAGCCGCCTTTGCCGAGCACGAGGCAAAGCTGCACAAGTGGCGAGCCTAAGCTTACCCCGCCCGATTATTGTCATCGGTGATGGCTACACCGATTATGAGATACGCCAAGCCAATGAGGCTGATGAATTCTGGGCATTTACCGAGAGTAGCACCCGCCCAAACGTGGTAGCCCTAGCAGATAAGGTGTTAACTAGCTTTGCGGATCTCTAAACAGTAAACAGCAGGGGAGTAGAATGAAATTATGAAAACCTCCGCCGCGATACTAGCGAAAGAGCTGACTGCCCGCATAGGTGCGGAGCAGGTTTCTGTAGCTCAGCCCGAACTCGCCCAGCACGCTGTCGATCGCTCGTTTAATCCGCCCTCTGCGCCGCTCGTGGTCGTTTGGCCACGGACTACCACTGATGTCAGCCGGGTTTTAAAGTATGCCAATCAGACGGCCACGCCCGTCACTGGCTATGGCGGCGGCACGAGCCTAGAGGGCAATCCCATTCCACTAGCTGGTGGTATCGTACTAGATATGACTAGGATGCATAAAATCGTCAAGGTGCTGCCAAGCGACTATCAGGTTGTCGTACAGCCAGGTATACTGGGTGACGACCTGAATAAGCAGCTGGCTAAGCACAATCTATTTTTCCCTGCGGTGCCTGGCAGTTCGCATATCGCTACGGTTGGCGGCATGATCGCTAATAATGCTGGCGGCATGCATACCATCAAGTATGGTGTGGTGGGCGACTGGGTGATGAAGCTGGAAGTGGTGCTGGCAACGGGCGAGATTATCCAGGTCGGCAGTCGATCGGTTAAGAGTGTGGCCGGCTACGATCTGAAGCGTTTACTCGTTGGCTCAGAAGGCACGCTAGGCATTATCACCGAAGCCACTTTACGCCTGATCAGTCGGCCGCCGCATCGCCTAACGATGCGGGTGGCGTTCGATAAGCTGACCGATGCTACAGATAGCACTTTGGCAATTATGGCAGCTGGCATCGATGTGGCAGCTTTGGAATTCATGGAAAAAGACTACATACGCTTGGTGAATGCCACCAAGCAGTTTGACTGGTACGAGGGCCCGACACTGATTATTGAACTACATGGCGATCAACAAAAATTTGCGGCCGATGTCGAACGGATTAAGCTGATCTGCAGTAAGTACCAGCAAGCTTCACTAACCATTGCCGAGACTGAGGTAGCTCGAGCCAAAGTGTGGGCCGGCCGCCGGGCGGCGCGCAGTAATATTAGGCATTTGTTGCCGGGCCGCAGCGTGGCAACGGGCGACATCGGGATACCCTTGTCGGCTATACCAGGCTATATCAAGCAAGTGAAAAAGGTGGCGAAAGCGCATGGCATCGACAGCTATGTCTTCGGCCACGCCGGCGACGGCAATCTGCATGTCTGGCAGGTGTATGACCAAGCTGACCCTGATTCGGTGCGACGGGCCTATCAAGTGAATGAAGCGTTGATTGAGCATGCTATCGAATTAGGCGGAACGTGTGCGGCCGAGCATGGCATCGGCATTAATAAACGAAAGTATTTGGCCCTTGAGCACGCCTCATCACTGGAGCTTATGAAATCGATCAAGAAAGTTTTTGACCCGAAGGGCATTCTTAATCCTGGAAAACTATTTTTATAAGCACCAATCAAATCAAGCCAAGATCATCGTACCAAGGCAATGACGATCATAACATATTTGTTA
>CAYTRU010000004.1:0-26627 GCA_964440265.1 uncultured Candidatus Saccharibacteria bacterium
TCGAAGGTGCTTTTGCATATGGTAAATTAAAAGGTGAGAAGGGCGTGCACCGGTTGGTAAGCTTGAGTCCATTCAATGCCGATAATTTGCGCCAAACCAGATTTGACAAAGTCCAAATCATGCCCAAAATCGACAAACCGGAAGACCTCGAAATCGACGAAAAAGACCTCAAAATCGACGTCTATCGCAGTGGCGGCCACGGCGGCCAAAGCGTCAATACCACCGATTCGGCTGTCCGTATCACTCATCTGCCGACCGGTCTGAGTGTCGCTATTCAAAATGAACGTAGCCAGCTGCAAAACAAAGAAACTGCTCTCACTATTATCAGATCTCGTCTCGCCCAGCTGCAACTAGAACAGCACAAAGAAACCCTGAGCGAGCTGAAAGGCCCCAACCAATCGGCCGAATGGGGCAACCAGATTCGCAGCTACGTCCTGCATCCTTACAAGCAGGTCAAAGATCTCCGCACTCGCTACGAAACCAGCAACCCCGACGCCGTGCTAGACGGCGACCTTGACCCGCTCATCAATGCCTATCTTGAGTATTCCCTCAGTAGCAATTAAGCTAGCCGACAGAGAGTAGGTGTATTTTGATAGATGCCGTACGCGCTTTCGTGGTGTGATAATGAACATTTCTCGAACGTCTTATAGCACGGTGCTATAATAGACCGTAATGATACTTTTGGATCGGGTGACCAAGAAATATGTGCGGACGACGGGAGCAGCCCTCGAACGTATTACGCTGCATGTCGAACCGAAGGAGTTTGTGATTGTGGTAGGACAGAGTGGTGCCGGCAAAACCACCTTGCTGCGACTACTGACACGCGAGGAACGACCCACTTCCGGCAAGATTATCATTGGCGGTATTGATTATGACAAACTGAAAGACAAGGACATTCCACTGCTCCGACGTAAGATCGGCGTCGTCTTTCAAGATTTTAAATTGTTGCCCAATAAAAACGTCTTTGAAAATGTAGCCTACGCCCTAGAAATAGTCGGGGTCAGTAACCGCGAGATCCGCCATACCGTGCCTAAAGTACTCGACATCGTCAACCTTAAAGGCAAAGAGAAGCGCATGCCCCGCGAGCTTAGTGGTGGGGAACGTCAGCGGGTAGCCATTGCTCGGGCAGTAGTTCGCCAGCCCCGGATTTTAATCGCCGACGAACCGACTGGCAATCTCGACCCAAAACATGCCTGGGATGTCATCAAAGTGCTTGAGAAGATTAATAAATATGGCACCACGGTACTGCTCACCACCCACAATCAGGACATCGTCAATAAGCTCAAACGTCGTGTCGTGACAATCCAGGGCGGTAGAATTGTCAGCGACCGGGCTAATGCGGGTTACAAGGTATAGAAGTTAATCATCTTATGCAACGTAAACTCATCACCTTTTGGCGCATTATCCATACCGGCATCCTGAACTTTATGCGCAATGTGACATTGGCAATAGCTGCTATGGCGGTAATGGCGGTTACGCTGACTATTGTGCTGTTCTCGATTATCGCCAATGCCAGCTTTGAGAACACCATTAAAGACATCACCGCTAAGGTCGATATCTCGGCTTTTCTGCTGGATACTGCCACCCCCGCGCAAACCAAACAGCTGATAGCTGACCTCAAGCGCCAACCAAATGTCGCCCGGGTCGTTTACCTTGACAAAGCTGCCGCTAAAAAAGACTTTATCGCGCAAAATACCCGCGATGTTAACCTACCTGCAGCTATTACTCAGGTCGGCGATAACCCTATCCCTGCCACCTTGCACATCTATCCACGTGACTTAAATAAAGTGCCAGCTATAAAAGATTTTCTAACCACCCCGGCCCGTAAAGCCCTCCAGACGTCCACCTCGCCCTCTTACAGTGATACGCGTAAAGAAGCCATCGACAACATTGCTCATGCTACTAACATTCTCCGTAAAATCGGTATTATCAGCGTAGCCGTCTTCGCCATCACCTGCGTCCTGACGATTTTCAATACCATCCAGATGGCTATTTTCAACCGCCGCGACGAGATCACCATTATGCGTTTGCTTGGGGCCAGCAGCAGTTTTGTCCGCGGCCCGTTCATCGTCGAAAGTGCTATTTATGGCCTATTGTCAGCAATCTTCTCGGTACTGATTGTGAACTCTGCTTTTCTAGCCTCCAGCAATGCCTTGCAGGCTAGCAGCTTAGGCCTGCTGGACATAAATTATGCCAGTACGTATTTCGACAGTCACTTTTGGCAACTTTTGACTCTACAGATTGGTATTGGTATAATCATAGGCACGGCATCATCTGTCATTGCGACCCGCCGGTACTTGAAATTCAAAACGAAGTAATATTTACCGGATCTAGCAGTATAAGAGGGGGTAGTATTTGACTTGGCATGCTATAATGAGACTACGCATAAACAAAACAAAAACCATGCTCTACATACAACCCTTACCAAAACGATTCTATAGATTGCGCGCCGTCTTGTCGGCGCTAGCGTTGGTGGCCCTGATCAGCGGAGCCAGTATCGTCCATGCCGATCAGTACGATGATCAGATCAACGCCTTGCATGACCAAAACAGCGCTGCCCAAGGCGTGCTGAACGGACTAGAGTCCCAAGCTAGCAGCTATGCTGACACTATCAACAGCCTGCAAGCCCAGATCAACGATGTACAGGCTAAAATTGCCGCCAACCAGGCCGAACAGGCGAGTTTGCAGCAAAAAATCGTCGAAGCTGAGAACAACATCACCCAGCAAAAAAAATACCTGAGCCAGGACATTACGGCCATGTACACAGACGGCCAACTATCGACTATCGAAGAACTTGCTACCAGCAAAAATCTCAGCGACTATGTAGATAAGGAAGAGTACCGTATCATCGCCCAAAACAAGATAGACGGTACCATCAAGCAAATCGCCGCTTTGCAGGTAGAGCTACATCAACAAAAAACCTCCCTAGACCAGTTGGTAGAATCACAAAAGCAGCAAAATGCCCAACTAGCCAGCGCCCACGCTCAGCAGCAGCAATTACTGTCCTACAATGAAGGTCAACAGTCGGCCTACAACCAACAGATCAGTGCCAATTCCAGCAAAATCAACGACTTACGTCAGCAACAGATTGCCGCCAACCGACGCTTTATCGGTACCAATAGCACGCCTGGCAGTGGCCCGGCTTGTGGGGGCGGCTATCCTGGGGTATGGTGCAACGCTCCACAGGACTCACTGATCGATAGCTGGGGTATGTATAACCGCGAGTGTGTCAGCTATACGGCATTTCGTGTCGCGGCTTCCGGACGCAATATGCCCTACTGGGGCGGAGTTGGCAATGCCAACCAATGGGATGACAACGCCCGAGCGGCCGGTATTCCTGTCGATGGTACGCCAACAGCTGGTGCCGTTGCTATCAGTAATGGTGGTGCGTTTGGCCATGCCATGTACGTAGAAAGCGTGAACGGTGACGGTACCTTTAATCTCAGCCAGTACAATGCCTCGCTTGACGGCCGCTATTCCACTCGCAACGGCGTTAGCCCCGCTGGCCTAGTCTTTATTCATTTCTAGTCCGCAAGGTGAAAACTTCATGATTATGGGTCAGATTTGAATGGCACCCAAAAAGGGGTGTTAGACTAAACCCATGACGCTGCCGCTATTCGTTCCATCACGGCCTTGTACGATCAAGATTACATGGCTTTCCTGAAAGTATTTTTCTACAATCACCCGGAGCGCAACATGCAAAACGTAGCTCCCACTCTGGGTATTTACGTCAGAGATAAGTATCTAGCTGAGCACCCGGAGATCACCGAATAAGCTTCGTGCTTGCGTTTACGGCTGCTATAATAGGGCCTAATGCTTAGGAAACAAAACAGGGGAGAGACAATCTTGGCTAGGCAGCCTCGCCGTGCAGTCTGGAAATGGTGGGCAGTCGGCACTGTCTCGGCGGCGCTTATGTTTATGGCTGGCTTGGCAGTAGGTTCAGGCTGGCTGATGCTTAGAGTACATCCAAAGCCGCCACCTGTTTCCGCCAATCTCCCGGCACAGCTTAATTACAATGGCGTTGATAAAGTCTATAAATCGCTCAAGGAAAATTATAATGGCAAACTGACCGAACAGCAGCTAGAAGATGGCTTAAAACACGGCCTAGCGGAGGCTACCAAAGACCCTTACACGGTCTACTTTACTGCTAAAGAAGCCAAGGACTTCAATGATACGCTCAATAATTCCTTTAGTGGCATCGGGGCCCAGCTGGGGCAGGATGATGATGGCAATCTGGAAGTGATCGCACCGATCGACGGTCTGCCTGCCGACAAAGCCGGCCTAAAGGCCAAAGACATCGTCACCAGTATTAATGGCACCCCTACCAGTGGCTTATCAATCGATGATGCAGTCAATAAAATCCGCGGTAAAGCGGGCACCAAAGTCACCCTACAGATTGTGCGGGCCAAAAGTCAAACACTCAATCTTACCATTACCCGGGCCGACATCACGCTGCCGAGTGTCAAAACCAAGATCTTGGATGGCAACATCGGCTACATGCAAATCAGTACTTTTGCCGACGATACCTCCGACCTAGTCAAAAAGGCTGCTGCTGACTTTACGCAAAAACAAGTCAAAGGCATCGTCTTGGATCTGCGCAATGACCCTGGTGGCTTGCTGAGTGCGGCAATCAACACTTCCAGTCTCTGGCTCCCAAGAGGTACGAAAGTACTCGACCAAAAAACCGGTTCAACCGTCGTTGATAGTAGCAAGGCGACAGGGGGGGATGTGCTAGAGGGCATACCCACGGTTATCCTCATCAATAGCGGCAGTGCTTCAGCTAGCGAAATTGTTACTGGTGCCTTGCATGACAATAAAGCAGCCTACGTCATCGGCGAGAAAAGCTACGGTAAGGGTGTGGTGCAAGATGTACTTTGTATAGATGGCCAGCGCAATTTCGATGGTACCTGCCCAGGTGACGAGCTGAAAGTTACTGTTGCTAGCTGGTTTCGTCCGAATGGCGAAAATATCAACCACAAAGGCATCACTCCTGATAAGACAGTTAAGCTCTCCGACAAGGATGCCAAAGCTGGCGCCGATCCCCAGCTCCAAGCTGCCCAAGACTACTTAAAGAAATAATCAATAATACTACCTTACAAGCGCCCGCCAACGGTATCGATTGCTTGATATATTCGATTTAAGTGCTATAATACTAAGATGCCTGCGCAAAATGAAAGTCAGCAGCCTGCCGGAAGTGGCGAAACTGGTAATCCGCCATTAAGTCTTGCGGAACAAGCTATGACGCGTGTTGAGGAGAGGTTATTAGGTCTGTTTAGTGAGTCTGAAACCGCAGATAGCTTTACGTTTCGACAAGCAGCCATTCTACTAGAAACAGATCCCGTACCATTTGTAGCAGCAACGATCGCAGAGGGAATTTACCCATCTGACTTAGCGCCTACCTTACTCGGTACTATGAATAAAGGCACAGTCCTTACGGAGCTGGCAAAATATACCTGTTCTCGTGACCAACTACTGCGGCTAAATCGCCATCCCTACATGAGAACTGAACAACCACATGTGGTATGCAGGCAGCTCGGAGTTAGCGCTGGCATGTTGGCTGAATTAGTCAACGATTTGGATATGGAACCAATGCTGCCCAAGGCTGTTATTCGTACAAGCTCTAGTGACGAGGGCGCACGTAGCGGAGCACGCTTCGACGCTGATCAGGTAGCGACTTTAGCCAAAGCCGCGGAACGCTATGATCCCCCAGAGGGGGCAGATTTGGTCGCGGAAGCCCAGCTGCTAAAAATTGTCGCACCCGGTGTGTTAGAAGTTGTAAAGCACGAACTGCAAATTAAGGCTCATCGGTACCGTAACCGTACCCTAGGAGAGAACTCTTTATACGTAACGGCGGAACAGGCGCGACAAATAATAAAGACTATCATAGCTAACAGAGCTTCAAAAAAATAAAACTTTCTTGGCGTTTTCTGGGCAGGCAGGCTTGCCAGTAAGGAGTAAGTGCGGTAGGATATAACGATTAAGGAGAGGCAAGGGTAGGTGTCGTGGCCAAAGCGACGAAGTACGTATTTGTGACGGGTGGAGTACTTTCCGGACTTGGAAAGGGTATCACGGCCGCCTCAATCGGCAACTTACTCAAGGCCCGCGGGCTGAAGGTCAATCTCCAGAAGTGTGATCCTTACCTAAACGTCGACGCTGGTCTACTGAACCCGCGTGAGCACGGCGAGTGCTTTGTGACCAAAGACGGCGCTGAAACTGATCTCGACCTCGGCCACTACGAACGCTTTGTCGACGAGGAAATGACTTCTGCCAGCAGCCTGATGAGCGGGCGGGTGCTACTAAAGCTAATTCAGGATGAGCGGGCCGGTAAGTTCGAGGGCGATGATGTCCAGATCATCCCACACCTCACCGGTGCCATCCAGGACTGGATTATCAAGGCGGGTGAGGGCTACGATGTGCACATCGTGGAAATCGGCGGCACTGTCGGCGATTATGAGTCCTTATCGTTTGTAGAAGCTATCCGGGAACTTGGCTTGAAGGTCGGGCTACATAACTGCGCGTATGTCCATGTAGTCTATCTGCCGTACTTGGGTGCTAGTAATGAGACGAAGACCAAGCCGGCTCAAAACTCGGTACGTGAGCTGCGGGGTCTGGGTATCACGCCGGATATCTTGGTGGGTCGCAGCGAAAAACCAGCTAGCAGCGCAGCTATCAGAAAATTAAGTTTGTTCAGCGGTGTGCCTGAAACTGCCATTGCTTCGCTGCCGAACGCTCGCAGTATTTACGAGGTGCCGCTAACGCTGGAGGATACCGGCATTGCCGATGTCATTGTCGATCATCTAGGGCTCAAGGCTCAAAAACCTGATCTCAAAGATTGGCGTCAAACCGTTCGCTTGGCTACTGTTGACCACGACTGTATGCTGAAAGTTGCTTTTGTAGCCAAGTACATGGACAATACCGACACCTACATGTCTGTCTTCGAAGCCCTGAAAGCCGCTGCTTGGCATAATGATTGCAACGTGGACATCACCTGGATTGACGCTTCAGAATTCGATACTCCCGGCTCAGACATTGTGCCACACATTAAAGGTTACGACGGCATCGTTGTGCCTGGCGGTTTCGGTCAGCGCGGCTTGGAGGGTAAGATTAAGGCCGCCCAGCACGCTTTGCAAGCCAAATTGCCCTACCTCGGCTTATGCTTAGGTCTTCAGATGGCTGTTATCGCCGCTGCCCGCAACGCCGGACTGCAGGATGCTAACACCTTTGAACTGAACCCCGATACCAAGCATTTGATCATAACCACTATGGCCGGCCAACAGGACAAGCATATGACCGGCGGCACCATGCGGCTCGGTGACTATGACTGCCAGCTCACAAAGGGCAGTCTCGCAGCTGAAACTTATGGCACCGTCAGTATTGTCGAGCGCCACCGCCACCGTGGTGAGTGCAATAATGCCTACCGTGAACAGTACGAGCAGTGGGGTATCCGCGCCACCGGTATTAACCCTGAGAACGACTTAGTAGAGATCATCGAAGGTGTAGACCATCCCTTCCTACTGGCCAGCCAGTTCCATCCTGAGTTCAAGAGCCGCCCCAACCGGCCGCACCCCATGTTCGCTGGCTTTATCCGAGCGCTCTTGGTGGAACGCCGTAAATAGCTTGCCAGCCGCCGCTGCGTAGGTTACCATAATCTGTATGGAACCAACTGCGACCTCGCAATCTGCAGCAGCAGTCAATTCACCGCACCCGCTAAATCGCATTTTGCTGGTCGAAGACGACGATGCGCTGGCTAGTGTCTATATCACCCGCCTGCAGGCCGAAGGCTTTGATGTCCTGCGCGTGCCCAACGGTGAAGACGCCCTGGCCGCCGCCCGAGCCTATATGCCGGATCTTGTAATACTCGATGTTATGATGCCCAAAGTTAGCGGCTTTGATGTACTGGATATCTTACGTAATACTCCCGAAACCGCCAAACTCAAGATCATTATGCTCACCGCCCTCAACCAGGAAAGCGACCGCGAACGCGCCCGCAGCCTCGGCGCCGACGATTATCTCGTCAAATCCCAAGTCGTCATTTCCGACGTGGTCGACCGCATCCGCCATCAGCTGGCCACCTAGCAAGCCCGAAAATCCCCTCTAGCTTCGTACAGATTAAATAATTGTTAAATTCACCCGATTCCTTTTGACGCGATCGGACTGGCGGGCTTATAATAAAAGCCCTGAAGGAGCTGATTATGTCGGATATAGCAGACGACACCATCCAAACAATCCATAGCGTAGTCGTTGCCGCAACTGACGATATTCGCCAGGACCTGCAAGGTATCAAGCAGGTCCAGGCCAGCCATAGTCAAGACATGCATACCATCAAAGAAACACTACTAGGCCATACTCAGGCGATTAACCTCCTTAGGCAAGTTCAGGGTAGTCAAAGTGTGCTGTTGCGCTCTCTTACTGCGGATGTCGGCCAGATCAAAGAAGCCGTGCAAACCCAAAGTATATTCTACGAAGACCTTGAGAGTTATTTTACATTCTTGGCTGAAAACGTCAGCCGAAACCTCACCCTCCACCATCAAGTCCAAGACCACGAGAATCGTCTCCTTCAAGTAGAAGCTTTCCAGGTCACCAAGGACATACCCTGAGAAAAACTTCAGATACACAAGCTATTCCTTGCCGGTAGCTTGAACGAGGCATCGGGACATGCCTAAAATTGACTAAATATCACTTTTATGCTAATGTTTTATTTGTGCATGAAAAATCCGCAGCTAGTGCTCGACCAAAATTGCCTACCCGTCTACTAAGAGCCGCTGTAGGTAAAATGGGTCTTGCTCGAAAGCCTGAGGCAGCAGAAGTAGTCGCAACTTCTGAACAGCAAAGACCACGTCCGGAAATAGTTGACATAATTTCGACCCTGCTTAGTAGCACAGCCATCCTACAAGAGAGAAAGCCTAAAAGCCCAATTGGCCATGGAGGCATCTCGAGCCGTGGATGAAGAAAGATCACGGGCTTATCATCAACTTGAGTTCAGGCTTCACAATACCCATCTAGAATCTCAAGCCATGCTTTGCTTAGATGGGGCAGATCGTCGGACACAAGAGATTACTACGCTACTTCATGCGGCCCCTAGGTTGGAACGCGGAACTTGGCATCCGGTTGTAGCGGTGGACTTTGACTCACAACCGCAACTCTTTATAGAAGCTCATAATCATCCTATAGAAATTCCAGTAGATAGTATTGTGGACGCCGCAACTTTTATCTCCTGGAATGGTCGAGGCGTTGGAGGTCGAACTAAAAAAGTGAGCGAGTATGATGATATCACCAGGACAAGTGCCGCTACCATAGATTATTATGTAAGCCTTGGCGCGGGAGCTCCACCGGTTGAAGAAGCAACTGGCTTCGTGCAACCGAATGGCTTAGTGTTTTATGCGGTAGATGCTGGGTCCCATCGAGCTGCCGCTGCTATCAAAAGGGGCGATGAGATGCTAAGTACCGTGCGCTTAAATCTTTACGAACTTCAAGCTGATGTTTTTGACATACCGACACCTGATCTAGCCCAGCCAGGCTGAAATCGTCACACCCCTGTCATAAACTTGACCTATTATTAAACTTATGCTATTCTAAATTCATCAAAATAAAGCCCAAGGCACTAACTTAATGGCAGAAGAAGTACCATCCCAAGCATCAGTAGATAGTCGAGCGGCGTTGCCAGCTCCTCCTGGACCAGAGCAAGACCCTACCTCTATAGAACCTATCAGGCTGCTGACTAATGCTGATGCTGTAGACGGCTACGTCGCAGGATGGGTTGCCCGGCGCGTGATTGACGCTGAAATTACAGCTGGCAATACTCGGCCCTGCGAAGAATCATCTCTGTCTCATGATGAACTACTTAATCAGGGTCAGGTTCTGCTAGCTAGTATCAGCAGCCCAGAAACTGCAGGAGAGAGCCGCGCTGCCACAGAAGGCGACGATGCGATGCTCTCGATAGACCCTAGGGGCTTGCTTGCCAATCAGCTGCAAGCCCTAAAAGCGGCCGGCCATGATTTAAGCGGCCTCACTTGGCAAGGCATTACCGTCTCCGAAGATTGGTCAGATGAGAAAATCAAAGGTTATCTGATCGGGCTCCTAGCGGCAGCACCGCTGCCAATAACTCGGTCGGCCCGCAGGCAACTCCACGAAAATCTAAGCAAAGGTGAGGCTGAGCAAATAGCGCCACCCGAGAACGAAATGCTGAGTCTGGCGGATGCTTTTGCAAAGCTCGGTCACACTGAACTGGGGGCATTACAGGACTCCCCAGCTGCAGAGCAGATTATAGATCTGAGTCGCCTACCTCATGATCTCAGCATATTTACAGCATTGAGAGGTCGCTACAGAGACCCCGCAATCACGCAAGAAGTAATAGCTGCAGCAGTCCATGGAGTACCCCTCAAGATTTATAAAAAGCCTCCATTTGATATGAGTGGAGAAATAGGGCCAGTTCGTAAACCAGGTGATGTCGCTGCAGCAGCAGACCGGGCCGGAGAAGCTATGGTCGGGGCAGTGACGCGGCAAGGGGAAGGGGAGGGGCAAAAGAGACCAACGCCCAAGGATATCTTCACTGACACTGATCCTGCAACTTTCAAAGGATATATAGGTGACGATGAAGTCGCCGTTGATATCAGAAAAAGCCTTCTAAGTTTAGTCAGGATTTGGCAACGCGGGCAACTAAACCGACAAGTAGATGCTGTCTGGGATGAATCGATTGTTCCTGCACTGCGAGACCTAGCGCCTGCCCTACCTGCTTTTCAGTACGCTATTGATGGCTTAACTACAAGCACCACTGACTTGGCAAAACCCCTCAGCGCAAGCCCTAATCACACCGAGGCCGGCGCGCTAGTAAGGCTGCAGCAGTTTTTAACAGGTACCCATAACTTACTACAAACCAGTGCCATGGTCGAAGCCGGTGATCGCCTAGGCAGCGCTATGCAGCAAAATCAAACCATAATTGACCGCAGTTTGGCACCAACAAACGAAGGCTTGGAAGATACCATGGATGATGCATCATGCCGAGATTTGATCATCACAGCTAGCAAACTGCTCCAAATAGACGGTCAAAAACATGTAGACTTAGTGCAGTTAACTGGCTTGCTACAACAAGCTTTACCTACGGAAAACGCTGTCGGGGGACGCAATCGCCGAGATAGTCTTCGAGAGATAGCGGAGCTCGTAAGCTTTGCTCGGACAGACAGTACTTTGCTAGAGCAGCTTAGCAAACTGCAGGAGGTAAGTGGCGCGTTATCAACAGATAGAACTGGCGATGCTAATCGCAGGGCTGTTGCTGTGCTTGAGGATATTAGCCAACTGTTGAGCGGAATCCAAACAATATCTAAACGTGCCGGATATTATAGCCAAGAGGTTACGGACCTATCATCGCCGGCGCTAGCTGCAGCAGAAACTAATATTACGCCCGGTGACAGCGATGGCCAAAGAAAGCCGAGAGGAAAGTTAGATGTCCCAGCGTGATGCTGAAGTCTTGCACGCAGTGCTAGGCCCAGAAAGGGGCGTGGCTTCTACTGCTGAAGGCCCAGAAGCAATTATGGATAATACGCCTATTGCTAACGAGGATATAGCTGACCAGTCTCATAATGTCCTGCAGGCGGTAGAAGATATGCCGGTTTTTGAGGGCGCTCAAGTCGGTATACGTGGCGTAAAAGATGCTTTGCGGGCAGTTGTGGGTAGTCGCAGGTACTATGCAGAACGTCAGGAGAGAATAGCCGAGAGCGAAGAGCTCTACCGCGAAAGGCGCAATCGTTGGCTGGAAAGTCGTCTCAATGATGACCCTGAGCGCCCTCTACCAAAAGTAAAAATTGCTAATGTCTGGGATAGTATAGGTAGCGCGGAACGTGATGGTATTGTGACATTAATGAACCGTCATTTTGATGTCAACTCTGAAGCGGATGTGAAAGTAGGTGTTTGCGTTATCCAGCATCCCCTATTTATTAGGCCTAATGAAGGTGGACGGCCCCAAACATTCATTGGCTGGATCAATATATCAGACCGAAATAAGGGCTATGGTCCTGCTACATATTTGGCAATCCTTAAGTCATTACCTGTTGGTGGTGGCTTAAAAACGCACGGCGTGCCTAGCCCAGATGCGATACGCATGTGGGATAAGCTGGTGGCGAAAGGTATTGCTCGCCGAATCGAAGATCCAGAAGCTGAATACCCGAGCTACGAGACCGTTTTCTAGAGATCAGTCACGTGATCTCTTGAGAAGAATATTGACAAATCGATCCATTTTTGCTATTGTATACATAATAGTAATAAATAGATTATTAAGAATTCACGAAAAAGTACCCAAATGACTAGATCCGAAAGACCCCCTCAGCCTCCCGAAGCACCTGAGCTGCCTAAAGACCAAGCAAGCGCGGCTGACGCTGAGGCAAAGCAGGCTCGGCAGGCAATTTATGGTGCACATGTCTATGTTCGAGATGTTGCCAGATGGGCAAGGGGACAGCATGATGCTATGTTCCCAAACCCCGTTCGTCCAGATGAGCCTGTCACATTTGTAGTTCTCGGCAAGCCAAATCCTGGTGAAGACCCAGCTATCCGGGGGCATGCTTATGAGTTACATGCTGATGCTTCTGACACAGTGAAAATCGTGTCTACTCCTTGGACCGGGCGTGTAGATGATAGCGGTGTCGATAAGCGGTCTACAACGCTGGTGTCACGGTTTGACCCTGAAATTGGTGAGGCTATAGTTTCGATAAGTGAGCCTAATCCGAATCCAGAAGACTTACCGTATATCACGGTAAGCAGTGCTGCAATGTCTGCAAGTGTCCAGCCAGCATTTGCGGGTAAAGCGAGGTCATTTGTTTTTCACGCTGCAACAGATATTGAATCGTATGTTGATGGTGCCTATGCACAAGGCTCAGTGCCGCCTGCTGATGCCTATGATGCCCATGGCGCCCAGACTGCTATGCAACCACGTCACTCAGAGCGTTGATTATTCGACAGTGACTTCGGTACGGGCTACAGTACGGCCGGAGAAGGTGCGGACTTTGCGCTTGGTGTAGGTAACGATGCCATCGCGGGCGGCGTGAATGGTGTAGTTGCGGCTGAGTTTGGTGCCGTTGCCGGCGCGCTTGGTCAGACCGACTTGACGGACAATAACCTGGCCGACTTTGACCTGCTCGCCGCCGAATAATTTAACGCCGAGACGTTGACCGGGGCTATCATGGATGTTTTTGGCGGTACCGCCAGCTTTGACATGGGACATATCGGGCTACTTCCTTATGATTACGAGCAGTTCGCGGGCGACGATTTGGTCTTCTCGGTAGTAGAGAAGGTCGGCGCCCTGGGTATGCTCAAACTTCACTTGATTATAGCCCAATTGTTCAATCTGGTCAATAAGGGGCAGACGACGAAATTCTCCGGCCCTGATGTGCCAGGCGGGCACAGCCAGGCAGAGACGGGTGCCGGCTTGGATTTGCGAGTCGAGGTTACGCAAGAATTTTTTGATGATCAAGTTGCAGTCAGCGACAGTTTGGGCCAAGATTTCTGGAGTAGGGCGGCTGGTGAAGGGCCGACCGAGGTAGGTTTCGGTAGCGACGAAGTCGATCGGTGGCGTCCAGGTGTGACTAGTAGCATCGCCTGGCTCCAGCTGGGGGTCTGCTGGTAAGGAGCCGCTGTACAGCCCAGAGAGCCAAGCTAGATTGGTTTTAGAGTAGTCGATCATGCGTGGCTCCAGATCGGTACCGTACGCGTTGTAGCCCATCAGCTCGGCTTCTTGGAGTACTACACCGGTACCACAAAAGGGATCGAGCACGATTTGGTCGAGTTTAGGGCGGGGAATGGTAGCATCGGCCGGAATATCACAGATGGAGCTTAGTTTGTCCGGTGGCAATGGGCCAGTCGCTAGATTGATGATGATCTGAGCTAATTTCGGGGGTAGCATGCCGACTTTTGTGTCGCGCTTGGGGCGTTCGCGGTCACGACGAGTATAGGCTTCAATGTCTTGGACTTTGACGGTTTGCACCACGACAGTTTGGCGGCCGCTTTTTATAAGGGTTAATTCCCAGCCGTTTGGCCCCGTCAGTTTATTGTGGATAACCTGGGCAGCGTTGAGTTCCGGCGTTTTATTGGGCACCAGACGCACTGGCCGTCCGGTGGCACGAATAGCTTTTTTGAGTGTCAGGCCAGTGGCTTCCAGCTGCTTGAGACTGATATCGAAGCCGATGATACTGAGACCGAGCAGCATTTTGCCCTCTGGCATGGTTTGACTGTGGCCGGGAGCAGCGCGTACCAGAAAGTCTTCAATCTGCCGCCAGTGCGTGGTATCGAGTGTGGTCAGCAGCTTACAAAATTTAACGCTACCGCCGAGCCGATCGAAGGCTAATAAACAGGGGTCGATATCGACGATTACGGCTTGCGGGCTTATGATTTGTAATTTGTTAGCACCATACAAACTTTCCAGCTCCGCTAGTCCCAAGGCTGGCTGTCGGCCTAAAATCAAAACGCTCTGCATGTTCCTCAGTATACCTGTACATACGTCCTGCTGTAACCACAACGTGATCTTTGTGCTTACGCACAGCGTAAGCCACTATTCTCCACAAACAAGTAAATAATCACCCAGCAAGCACATTCTTGCTTGTTAAGGACAGGGATTTAACGGCGTACATACTCTATGCATACTGCGTATGTAATGCTTGAAAAGTGGCATGCTATGATGGGCACATGAAAGCAGTTTTTTTGGACCGTGACGGCACCGTGAATGTCGGTATTCCGAAGTACCAGCGGGTCGATCAACTTGAGAAAGTCGAGCTACTGCCGCACACTTTAGAAGGACTCTCTCTGTTAGCCACACTCAATTTCGGTGTCTTTTTTGTCACTAATCAAGCAGGCATTGCTGAAGGCCTCATCGGTGAAGCCGAATTTACGCGCATTAATAACAAAGTGCTATTGCTGATTGCGCCAAGTGGCGTCCGGGTCGTGAAAACATATGTCTGTCCCCATGGCATACATGATAATTGCGCGTGTCGTAAGCCGAAACCGAAACTGCTGCTAGAAGCGGCCGCAGAATACGATATCGATCTGCCATCCTCATATACGATTGGTGACCGCTTGTCAGATATCAAGACTGGTCAAAATGCCGGGACCAAGACAATCTTGGTGCAGACGGGCGACCCGACAGTCAAGGCACGTGAGGCCACGTACACAGCCGCTGATTTATTAGCCGCGGTGCGCTACATCGCCAGCCTTACGTAGGCTTACTTTCCCCTTTATCGGGGTGTATCTTCAGAGCCAGCCACAACTTCTATGGCAGCCGGTCCAGCCTGATACAAAATAGATTTTGCAAAGTTTTCGTCAGACGTTTTAGAGACTACTCCAGTATTTAGTTGCAATCGGGTGCCAGCCTGTTTTTGCATTGCCAATACCTTGAAGTCGGCTGGCAATTTTGAATCTAATGCATAATGCACGCTAGCTTGTCGCAATTGTGCGAAAAAGTCAGCGAAGAGCTTTTCGGGGGGAGTGTCTACCTGGCTGATATGATCCGTCCATTTGAGTTCGGTGGCTATGATCATCACCCCCTTATCCTGTAATTGGTTATACCAATTAGTTATTGCTTGCAGTGGGTTGTCAAAGTACTGCAAAGCTTGCACGCAGGTGAGTAAATCTGCTGGCTGAGGGAGTTCCACTGTTTGTGCATCGGCTTGTATAAATGATGGTCGATAGCCCCGGTCCAGAATTGTGTAGCCAAGTGAACTTGAAAGCCTCTCCATCCTATTGAGCTGTCTAGTATCCAGGTGATCCTCCCAGTCGAACAGGTCAACGTTTGTCATGGTGACTTGTGCCGGGGAATCCCTTAATTGTAAATTTGCAGCTGTCTGTCTCTGGGCGATAGCAAGCCCGCCCGCCATTTCTACCCAGTGTATCGGACGGTTTGGTTGTCTTTCGCTGAGTCCCTCAATCAAGGTATCGGGTGATAAGACGAAACTCGGCCCAGCCGCTGTTCTTAGAAAGTCTAAAATTTCACGCGTGGCAAAACCGGCAAATATCTCATCGGTATATTCGCCTAGTGTTCGACTATGGTGCGTTTTTGCTTGGGCCTCCGCTTGCTCGGTAACTAGATCATCGGGAAGGGGAGGTACAGTTTCATCGCCGTAATGTCCCATGAATTATGATTATAATATAAATAAAATTAATAGTCAAGTTATGCAATCCTAAATGTTGCTCACAAACCTAGGCTGACCTTTGAGCCGACGGAGGTAAGAATATTCGTAATATCATGAGCGGCTGATCATGTGGTACTTGTTGCTATAATAAGCTGGCATGGCTCATAAAAAATGGTTACGACAACACTGGAAACTGGTGCTCAATCTGGTGACACTGCTGGCATTGGTGTTATTAGCCTATGCTACGCGGCATCAGTTGGGGGCGACTATTGGTAATTTACGGCGGGTGAATGGCTGGGCGCTACTGCTGATCATACCGATTGAGGCGCTGAATTATCACGCCCAGACTAAATTGTACCAGGGTTTATTCGGCATGGTGGGCAATAAATTGTCCTATAAATCGCTGTATAAAACCTCTCTAGAGCTGAATTTTGTGAATCACGTCTTTCCAAGTGGCGGAGTTACCGGGATATCTTATTTTAGTTTGCGGCTGCGGCGTGGTGAGGAGCTGACCGGGGGTAAAGCGACGCTCGTGCATGTCATGAAATTGGCGTTGACCTTTCTCTCGTTTGAGATATTGATTATATTTGGTTTATTGGCATTGGCTATCAGAGGTAATGTCAGTAATTTAACCATCCTGGTGGCGGCTTCGCTGTCGACTTTGCTGCTGGTCGGTACCGGCGGTTTTGCCTACATCGTCGGCAGCAAGCAGCGGATTAATAGTTTTTTCACGACTCTCACGGTCGGTTTGAACCGGGCAATACAGGTAGTCCGGCCGAAACACCCGGAAACTATTAATATCTATCGGGCTCGCAGCGTGTTTGATGATTTTCATGCGAATTATCAGGAGATTAAACACAATTATCGGGAATTGCAGCAACCGTTTTGGTATGCCTTGCTAGCGAATGCCACAGAAGTTTTGGCGCTCTATGTGGTGTACCTCGCTTTTGGCGAATTCGTCAACATCGGGGCGGTAATCATTGCGTATGGCGTGGCTAACTTTGCGGGGTTAGTCTCAGTCTTGCCGGGTGGCGTGGGTGTGTACGAAGCTCTCATGACGGCAGTGTTGGCCAGTGCTGGGATATCACCAGGGGTCAGCCTGCCAGTTACGGTGATGTATCGGGTGGTGAATACGCTGATCCAAATTCCGCCGGGGTACTATTTATATCAAAAAACGTTGCAACGGGGGGAGCAACCGCCGGGAGCGCCTGGTGTCATTTGAGCCCGTTGGCCTAGAACTAGGTGTCAGTGAGTTTGTGGCACTACTTAATCAGAGTCTGGAATACGCTTATCCAAATGTCATTATTACTGGCGAGCTGGCCAATTTGCGCGTATCGAAAAATCGCTGGATCTACTTTGACCTGAAGGACGAAACGGCGACTGTGAAGTTTTTCGGCACCGTCTATCAGTTACCTGGTCCGCTGGAGGACGGCATGGTACTGAAAGTTCGTGGCCAGCCGCGCTTGCATCCGCTGTATGGCTTCAGTGTCAACGTGCAGAGCATGCGACCGGCCGGCGAAGGCACCATTCGACGGGCTGCCGAACTGTTGCGAGCTAAGCTGGCACAAGAAGGCTTGTTTGACGAGGCCCGTAAGCGCCGCTTGCCATATCCCCCAACCCATATTGGGCTAGTGACCTCCGCCCAGTCAGCGGCCTATGCTGATTTCATTAAAATCTTACAAAATCGCTGGCAGGGTATCAGCATCGACCTTATCGACGTACAAGTACAAGGCGAGCCGGCACCTGCTCAAATAGTGGCAGCTTTGGAACAATTTAGTACGGAGGCCACGCCGCCAGAGGTAATTATTATTATTCGGGGTGGTGGCAGTGCCGAAGATCTGGCAGCTTTTAATACCGAGCAAGTCACTCGGGCGGTAGCTGCTTGTCGGGTGCCGACGCTGATAGCCATAGGCCATGAAACCGATCTATCGTTAGCTGAGTTGGCTGCTGACAGGCGGGCCAGTACACCTAGTAATGCTGCCGAACTATTGGTGCCCGATCGCTCCCAGGTTATAGCTAGTCTCCAAGCGGCAAAAAATTTGTTGCAGCAGGCAGGGCAGCGGCAACTTACCACCGCCCGCGCGGGTCTACAGCAGCAAGCAGCAAGTTTAGAGCAAACCATCCTACAGCACCTAACGGTTCGACACCAAAGTCTAAAAAATTATATCCAACTCTTGGAAATATTAAACCCCCAAGCTATTTTGCGTCGCGGCTATGCCATCGTGCGCCAGGACGGCCAGGTGCTACGAAGTCTGCACCGGGTTAATTCAGGTGCTATAGTGGAAGTACAGCTAGCAGACGGCCGTTTTGGCGCCACTGTCGAAAAATTGCCCGAGAAATCGCTAAAGAGAGATCGTTCATGAGCACAGCTAAATCTTCGTCCAAGCTACCCCAGCCTACGTATGAGACGCTGAAAGCCGAGCTGGATCACCTGATGCTGGAATTACAGCGGGAGGATCTGGAAGTAGATACTGCTTTGGTACACTACCAGCGCGGCCTAATACTGATACAGCAATTGGAGCAATATCTTCAGGCGACTGAGAATACTATCCACAAACTACAAGCGAAATTCAATAGTACTACGCAGCATTGATTGTTCAAGCTATCTGAGGTATATTGAGCGCTATGGTCAAGCATAATCAAAATGGCGCAGTCAGTGGCTTGGTAATTTCTTTTGTCATGGTAGTTGTTCTGTTACTTGGGTCGATCATATTTGCCGCCTGGGCTTACAAACAGCAGCAGCTCTATAAGGGCAATGGTGATGTCAGGGTAGCAGCGGCAAAAAAGGCTGCCACTGAAGCGGCTGATGCGGCCAAAGAAAAAGAGTTTTTAGAGCGGGTCAAACAGCCTTACAAAACGTATCAGGGGCCAGAGGCTGTCGGCAGCCTAGTAGTGCAGTTCCCGAAAACGTGGAGTGGCTATGTCGACGACGTTGGGAGTAGCGGTACCGCTGACCTAGACGGTTATTTTTCGCCTGGCGTGGTACCGTCAATCAGCAATACTAACTCTGTCTTTGCCTTGCGAATCCAGGTGCTCCCACAGCCTTATGACAAAGTACTCGAGAGTTTTGACGGTCAGCAGCAGGCTGGTAAATTAACCATTCGTGCTTATTCCTTGCCAAAGTTGCCCAAAATTATTGGCGTAGAAGTGCAAGGTGAGCTTGTTGATCAAAAGAACGTGACGATGGTCGTCTTGCCCCTAAGAGCCGATACTTTAGAGATTTCGACGCAAGGTAACCAGTACTTGAATGACTTCAATACCGATATTTTGCCAAATCTAAGCTTCTCTCCATAAATAGTAGGCCGTAAAAACTACCTATTTGTGAGCTTTGTGAGCTATACTTGTGGCAGATAAGTGAGGGCAATGGTTTTCATGGCGCAAGCGAGCAGCGAGGGGAATAAATCCGGGATTTTATCGCAACAGCTTCTCCTCAGCGTAGCGGAAGAGTTAAAAGTACCCCTGTTACAGATTGCCCGACAGGCAGAGCAGGGTTGGGTGAGCGGGGCAATTGACCTGCCATTGCTTAATACGACTGCCAGCATGGCTCTCGGATTATTGGATAACTATGCACTGGGGGTGCGGTTAGCCATGGAGCCCCAGGAACTTGTCTTAGAATCAGTGTCGGTGTCGTCAGTACTATACGATACCGGCCAGCAGCTGGCCGCCTATGCAAAAAGTTACGGAGTGGAGCTGGAACTCAATATAGCTGGCCGGTATGGCCCGGTATTGACGAACCGCCAAGCGCTGCAGGCAGCTCTCACAAGCCTAGGAGCTGCTTTGATTGAGGCCTTACCGGCTCAAGACGGTACGCAGCTCAAGTTGGAGCTGGCGACTCATCGTAGCCGCTATGGCATCGTAGCTGGGCTCTACACCGATACCAAGCAACTTACCAATGAGGCGCTACAACGCGGACGTCGCTTGCATCGTCGTAGTCGTCAGCCGCTGCTGCAACTGAGTCATACCAGTGGGGCCGGTATCTTCGTAGCTGATACGATCTTGCAAGCGATGCAGCTAAATCTCAGAACCTCACGACACCGCCGCTTGTATGGCCTGGGTACTGTTTTGCAGCCAAACCATCAAATGCAGCTGGTATAAGGGTCGTGGCGCAGATTTTATTAATCGAACCTGATCGCCTGCTGGCTGCCACGTACCAGCAAGCATTGGAGGCAGTTGGCCATCAAGTCACCATCTGTGCTGGGGCTCAGGCCGCCATCCAGGCTGCCGATCTAACTCGACCCGACATCATTATCCTAGAATTACAGCTGGTGCGGCACTCTGGCGTGGAATTCTTGTATGAGTTTCGCTCGTACCTTGATTGGCAGACTATCCCGGTGGTAGTGCAGAGCTATATACCGCCAGCTGAATTTATGGGTAGTCAGCAATTATTACGTGACGAACTCGGCATGACAGCGTATCTATATAAACCCCAGACTTCGCTCCAGCAGCTAGTAGCTGCCGTTCATCGGCAGCTCACGGTACGGGCGTGAAACAGCTGCTGACACGCGGCAGTGTGCTAGCTCGGACAGAGTATGGTGAAGCGGATCGTATCCTGACCGTGCTCACGCCAGATTATGGCAAACTACGCCTCATGGCTCGCGGCGTGCGTCGGCCAAAGAGTAAACTAGCTGCTGGCATCGAGCTGTTTAGTATCAGCGACATCAGTTTTATCCGTGGTCGCGGCGAGATCGGCACCTTAGTTTCGACCCGTCTTATCAAGCATCATGATCGGATCGTTCACGAGCTTGACCGAGTCCGTCTCGGCTATGAACTGCTCAAAATGCTCAATCGTGCCACCGAAGACCAGCCAGAATCGGAATATTTCACCCTACTAGAACAAGCGCTGACAGCGCTGAACAACCACGATCTCGACCTGGCACTCATCCGCTTGTGGTTTGGTGCTCAGTTATTGCGCCAAGCTGGTCACCAACCCAATTTGCACACCACAGCCGATAACGATAAGCTCCAGGCCGGACAACGCTACAATTTCGATTTTGAAGCCGTGTCCTTCACCCCGCATGAGACAGGCACCTATAGCACTGATGATATCAAATTTTTACGCCTGCTGTTTAGCGGCAACCAACCTCTCGTCCTCGCCCATGTTGAAAACAGCACAGACCTGACTAGTACCTGTTCACCCCTGGTCCAGACCATGCTTCAGACCTATATTCGCATCTAAAAAAATAGCCGAGCAGTCTATGAAAACTGTGCACAAAAATGTGCTTGCAGTGCGGTAACTAAAGCGTATAATTCCGGTTAAGATTATGGCTGCAACATACGCCACGCCGGTCGAATTACGGCCAGCATCTCCCACTAAGAGCAAAGGGGAGACATTGTTTGTTCCTCGTTTACTGATTGAAGAAGCTCGAGCGGTAACTTTTGATATGCCTCCTGAGCAAGACGAGAGATCCTTTTTGCTAGATTGGGATAATGCCGGTTCAGAAACTCCCCCTGCTATCTGGAATATCGCTAGATTTTTAATGGCAAAGAATCTCTGGCAAGGTAAAACGCCTAATTTTGCCGTATTAGGGCGTAATGCTCGACGAAGCTTATACGCAAGCGATCCAATGCATCAGGAGAGCGGTCGTTTTATAGGTGAAGCAGCGCTCACTAGTATATATGGCGCAGCTCAGCTAGAAACATTCGATCCAGATTCATTAGAAACTGAAAGACGATCTTTTGCTCCTGATGGTAGTACGACGACGCTAGACGCCGATACCTTTCGTTCGGTGACAGCTAGAAACTCGGTAGTACGCGGCTATAATCTTACTATTGGTCTGGTTCACCCGGATCTTGTAGCTCCATCACCAGTCAAATTTCCCCCTGAACTGCTATAATCGTTACAGATGAGTGATGTATCCCTAGAAGACATTGTCAGCCTATGCAAACGCCGCGGTTTTATTTACCAGGGTAGTGAAGTCTATGGTGGTTTGGCTGGCACCTGGGACTACGGTCCGCTCGGTGTGGCTTTAAAGCGTAACATCATGCAGCTGTGGTGGAAAATGTTCGTTGAAGACCGCGACGACATGCTTGGCATCGACGCTGCCATCCTGATGAACCAAAAAGTTTGGCAAGCCAGTGGCCATGTCGACACTTTTACCGATCCGCTGGTCGAATGCTCCAACTGCCACAACCGCTTCCGCGCCGACAAAATCGACGTGTCGAAATGCCCGACCTGCGGCCAAAAAGACACCTTCGGTGAGCCGCGCCAATTTAATATGATGTTCAAGACGCACATTGGACCCCTTGCCGATCAGTTCGACATAATGAATGAACCAAAATGGGACTGGAAACCCGGCACGGAACGCCGCTTCACAGCCGATGATTTACTAGTAGCGGGTGCTAACAATGTCTATCTCCGGCCAGAAACCGCTCAAGGCATGTTCACAAATTTTAAAAACGTCGTCGACAGTTTTTATCCGGATATGCCATTTGGCCTGGCGCAGCAGGGGAAATCGTTTCGCAATGAGATCAGTCCACGCGACTTTGTCTTTCGTTCACGCGAGTTTGAAATCATGGAAATCGAGTATTTTATCCATCCCGACCACTGGGAAAAAGAATTTGAAGCTTGGATAAAGCGAGTACATAAGTGGCTCGACGCACTTGGCTTGCCACCGGAAATGGTCCACGAACTGGAGGTTCCGGACAATGATCGTGCGCATTATAGTAAGCGCACCGTCGACTTCGAATTTGATTTTCCGATCGGCCGCGAAGAGCTACTTGGCTTGGCCTATCGTACTGACTTTGATCTGATGAACATCCAAAAGGCCTCCGGCAAAAGTATGGAATACCGTCCCAAAGACGGCTCAGCGCCCTACATTCCTCACGTTATCGAGCCGGCGTTCGGTCTGGAGCGGGCCATCATGGCTGTGCTGACAGCAGCCTACACTGAAGACGAGGTCAACGGCGAAAAACGCACCTATCTGAAGCTTCCGACTCATCTTGCCCCAGTCAGAGTAGCTGTCAGCCCACTGCTCAAAAACAAGCCTGAACTGGTCGCCAAAGCTCGAGAAGTCTACAAGATGCTCAAAGCCGAATTCGGCAATGTCATGTGGGACGACAACGGCAACATCGGCAAACGCTATCGGCGTCAAGATGAAATCGGCACCCCGTACTGTGTTGTCATCGATTTCGACACCCTAGAAAATTCTACCTCCGGCAAAGCTGGCGACACCAAAGACACCGCCACCGTCCGCCACCGCGATACGACTAAACAAGTCCGCGTTCAGATCAAAGACCTAGTTAATAAGTTAAATTAATCCATGAGTAAGATTATTTCTATTAATCCATCGACTGGTGAGGTGCTGGGGGAGGTGGCGTTTTCCAGTGAGGCGGAAGTCCTGGGGGCGGTGGCTACGGCTCGGGCGGCCCAACCGACGTGGGCGGCTTTGTCGGTGGCCGAACGTTGCCAGGCGATGACCTCGTTCGCCGAGGTTTCGCGGCAGCACTTCGAGGAAATCGCCCAGCTGATCGCCGAAGAGACCGGCCGGCCGATTACCAATACCCGCAGCGGCAATGTGCAGGGCGGGCTTGATTACCTGGAGGCTTACATCGCCATGGCCGAGCAGTACCTGGCACCGGAAGTGACCCACGAAACGGCGACCGAAATTCACGAAGTCATCCGCGAGCCGTGGGGCGTGGTGGCCTGTATCTGTCCCTGGAATTATCCCTACATGAATGTCATTTGGCAGTGCGGACAGGCCCTGCTGGCCGGCAATACCGTCGTCTATAAAAATTCCGAAGAAAATCCATTGTTCGCGCAGCTGATGGTCAAACTATTCGCGGAGTCCGACGTTCCGGACGGAGTCTTCAATGTCGTGTACGGTGACGGTACGGTCGGTGATCAACTGGCCCACGCTGATATCGATATGATCTCTTTTACCGGCAGCGCCCAGGTCGGCCAGCACCTGGCGCAGGTAGCGGCCGAACAATTTATCCCTTATATCGCAGAATTAGGCGGCTCGTCGCCGGCCATCGTCTTCGAGGGTACACCGATCGACAAGGCCTTAGCCAAAAGTATTTTTGACAAGCGGTTCCTGCACTCCGGCCAGATCTGCGGCGCGGTCAAGCGGCTGATAGTCTATGAAGCCGGCTTCGATCGCATGGTGAAATTGTTGGCCGATTTGAGTGCCCGGCAGAAACTCGGTGACGCGCTTGATGAAACGACTGATCTAGGCCCGCTGGTAGCCGAACGCCAAGTAGCGAGAATAGAAGCACAAGTGCAAGACGCTATCAAGAAGGGCGCGACGGTTGTCTGCGGTGGCCAGCGGCCCGAAGGCCTGACCGGCGCGCACTATGAACCCACTATCTTAATCAATATCACGCCCGATATGCGGGTATGGCACGAGGAGACCTTTGGCCCGGTCTTGCCGGTGGTCTCATTCAAGACTGAAGCCGAAGCCATCGCGCTCGCTAACGACACGGACTATGGCCTCGGCGCGCACGTCTTTACCGACAACGACCAACAGTTTGCGCAGGTAGCATCGCAGATCCACTCCGGTATGGTCGCTCAGAATGACGTCGATTATTTTCACCCCAATAGCCCTTTCGGCGGCTACAAAAAGTCAGGCATCGGCCGCTTGCACGGCCGTTTCGGTTTCGACGAAGTCACCCAAGCAAAGCTAGTCGCCCGTCAGAAATCTTCGATTTAGCCTATTCATGCTTGCCACGATGCCTGGCAACCTTATTAATTATTATTAAGATTTAATAATAATTAATAACACTCGGCTAGACGTATCAGAAGCTTATCCGATAAAATCAGGGAAGTGTGAAGTACACGGGGTCAATTACAAAACTATGGTAATAATATTATAATTTTGTTAGAATAAAAATATGACAATCACATCTATCCAAAAAGTCATCAAAGTCGGCGATAGCCTGGCCGTCACTATTCCGGCGAAAGATGCTCGGCACCTAAAGATCACACAAGGCGATGAGTTGAAGGTTAGCTATGAGAAGCCCCAAATTGCCGGCCAGCACCAGGTAGAGATCGTCGAGCTCACGCAACAATTGATTGAGCGCCATAAGCAGGCTTTGCTCAATCTCAGCCAAAGGTAGGGCCGGCTATGAAGTCACTCACTTTGGAGGACCTAGAGCTGATCCATATGCAGATTATTGATGCCTCTGGCGGCTCGCAAGGCGTCAGGGATCGAGGGCGGCTAGAATCAGCTCTGGCGGCCATGCATCAAGAAGTTTTCGGCCAGGCGTTATATCCAACAATATTCGAGAAAGCCGCCGTGCTGCTGAGGGGTATCATCGCCGACCATGCCTTTGTCGACGACAACAAACGCACGGGCATGCTCGCGGCCCTCGTATTGTTAAACTTCAATGGCTACGACACCAGTGGGCTTTCGGATCAAGAGCTGGAAGACTTCGCCGTCCAAGTGGCTGTCGAACATCTGGACATTCCGGTCATCGCCGCTTGGTTGAAAGCGCATGCCGTGAAGAGCTAGCGGGTAACTCGACTATACGACACAGCTGGCGTTCCGGAGTGTTATGATTAAGAGCATATGTGGCTGGCACTCTTGGGTTTTCATTTGGTTGGATCGGTGGGGTTCAACCTGATTTTGCGCAAGTCGGTGGTAGCAAAAATCGACCAGTTCAGCCTGGCGACCATCATGCAGACCGGGATCGCTATTCCGACCCTAATACTGGTGGTCGCCCATCCGCCGGCTATCAGCACCTTTGTCGGGCTGGATTACCTATGGTTGGCTTGTGCTATTGGGTTCGGTGTTGCTTTGCAGGTGGTAAATGTCAAAGCCCTGCAATATCTGGAGGCCAGCGTTTTTTCGATCTTATATAACCTGCGGCTTATCATTACGACTGCTCTAGGCATCCTGTGTTTAGGTGAAAACGTCGTCTGGTTGAGGATAGCGGGCGGTATTTTGATATTGCTCGCGATCTTTATCGTCAAACAGCAGGGTAGTCACGCCTTGCGGGTCCAGGGCATCGCCTGGGGAATTACTGCGGCTGTGGTCCTCAGCTTTTTAAATCTCTTTGAAAAATTGCTGGTCAACAGCATCGGTTTCCTTAATTATTTCCCGATAATGATTCTCGGATCGGCGGTAATAATGTGGGCCTACCTGGTACTGAAGAAGCGCAATTTCGATCACTCTCTCTTGGGACGGCCACCGATGATTCAGCTGATGGTCTTGCGCGCCATGTCTTCCTATGGCTTTTCCGGCGCTCTGGGTACAGGAGCTTTGCTAAGCGTCGCCAATTACATATCCGGCATGAGTGTGATATTCATAGTCCTGCTCGGCGCAATTTTACTGAATGAGCGAGATTATCTAGGTCGTAAAGTAGTTGCTACGGTGGTGGCTGTACTGGGACTTACGATAGTGCTAGTTGCTAGCTTATAAAATAACTACTTGGCTAAATACGCATTCTCGGGGAGAATATTATGAAAGGGAGGGTAGCCGTGTTTCATAGATTAAGCAAAGTCATTAATAAGTTTAGCTGGCCGATACTTGGGGTGGCTGCCCTGTTTGTACTGGTAGCGGGCTTCTATGGTAGCGGTGTCTT
>CAYTRU010000004.1:26727-32869 GCA_964440265.1 uncultured Candidatus Saccharibacteria bacterium
TTGGGGTGGCTGCCCTGTTTGTACTGGTAGCGGGCTTCTATGGTAGCGGTGTCTTTAGCCGGCTCAGTAGTGGCGGTTTTGAAAATCATGCCTCCGAATCGTATAAAGCACAGCAGGTCATCCAGCATACACTACCAGCCACTGAGACTTCACTTATCGTCCTGCTCAAGGACAAACATGGTGCCGCGGCCGATACACTGGCTTTTCGCATGGAAGCTCTGAAAATCTTCAAGGCATTGCAAGCGGACCAAACGGTCAGCCATATCTCATCGTACTACTCTACAAATGCTCCCTCGTTCTTATCTAGAGACCATAAGGCCACGTTTGCGATCATCAGCCTGAAAGGGGACGCTAGCAGTCAATCAGACGCTGTGACAAAATTACGATCCAAAATTGCCAGTAGTCAGTTGGAGGTCAAGCTGGGCGGCACGGCGGCTATCAACAATGAGATTACTAGTACTGTCGCGAAAGACCTGGCGAAAGCCGAGTCAATTTCCTTTACGCTGCTAGCGATTCTACTCGTCATTGTTTTTCGAAGTTTTGTGGCTGCCTTACTACCTTTAGTATTGGGGGCTATTGCTGTCTTGGGAGCTTTCCTGGTGACGCGATTATTGACCAATGTTACCGAAATCTCCGAGTATGCTATTAACGTTATTATTTTATTGGGGCTGGGCTTGGCCGTTGACTATAGCCTATTTATCGTCAGTCGTTTTCGTGAAGAGTTGCGAAGTGGAGCCGCAGTGTCAGACGCCTTGTCTACGACTATGCAAACGGCTGGCCGGACAGTATTGTTCTCTGGTACCACGGTTATTTTAAGTCTACTAAGCTTGCTGATTTTCCCCTTAAACTTTTTGCAAAGTATGGGACTTGGCGGAGCCGCTGCTGTGGTAGTAGCTATGATTGCTGCTCTGGTCGTCTTGCCAGCTATTTTGGTGCGACTAGGGGAGCGTGTGAATGCTCTATCATTTGGCTCGGTAGCCCGCGAACACCAAGCCCAAGTTCGTGGCCAGGCTACGCCCACGGAGCGCCAAAGCCTGTGGTATCGGCTTAGCCGCGGTGTTATGCATCGCCCTGTAGCGGTTTTAGTCACTATACTAGCGCTACTGCTGATAGCAGGTATACCGTTTTTGCATGTCCGATTTGGTTCAGCCGATTATCGCAGTTTACCGGCTGGCAGTGAAGCTCGAGTTACCTCAGAGACTTTGCGTGATGAGTTTGACAGTCCGGAGAGCCCGATTACGGTCGTCTTTCAGGCTAAGTCCAATCTAGCGGAGCCTGCCAGTGTCGGTAATCTACATAACTATACGCAGACATTACAGGCCTTGCCCGGCGTGCAAAAAGTAGCTACCGCGGCCGGGGCAAGCAGTAACACCGCCGTTATCAATGTCGATTACAAATCAGACCCGCTGTCTCCGACTACTCAGCAACTCGTCAGACGTATCAGGCAATCGGCGGTGCCAGCCGGAGCGAGCGTTTTAGTAGGGGGACAGCCAGCGATTCTGACAGACTTACTGGATACCTTAGGCCGTTCTTTGCCATACGCTGCAGCCTTTATCATCATTGCACTGTTCGTACTACTATTCCTGATGTTAGGCAGCTTCGTCATACCGTTGCAGGCTATTATGCTAAATATCCTGTCGTTGACGGCCTCCTTCGGGGCATTGGTATGGGTTTTTCAGGATGGTAATCTGTCTAATCTGCTTCACTTTACATCTGATGGTACTATTAATGCCACGCAGCCGATCCTTATCTTTGCCATTGCCTTTGGTTTGTCGATGGACTACGCTGTTTTCCTGTTATCTCGCATTAAGGAACAGTATGACCTCAGTGGCGATACTAGAGAAGCAATCGCGACTGGTATTCAAAAAACTGGTCCAATCATCACTTCGGCAGCCGTGCTGTTATGTGTCGTGGTGGCCGCTTTTGCGACTAGCTCAATTCCACTTATTCAGCAGATTGGCGTCGGCTTGAGTCTAGCGATCCTGATTGATGCCTTTGTGATCCGGATGCTGCTAGTACCGGCAGTTATGCGATTGCTCGGTAAGAAAAACTGGTGGGCACCGCGCAGACTACAGGCTCTGGCAGCTCGTTTGGGCTTGGCTGAAAAAAACCTGTAGAATCTTTTACTACTCCGACTAAAGGAGACTGATGTTTGTATAAAGTACAATTATCTGCTATAATCGTAAGAATTATGGCAGCTGGGCAGGAATTGACAGGAGGCACTGCAAGGGCTTTTTTCAGTGCAGCAACTGAGCGAGATATGCATCCTGCAGCTTTACCTCTTTTAGTCGAACGCCCGCTGGAAGACCCATCGCCGCCAGTCTTATCAGGCGATGAAAGAGCTGCAGCCTTAGCGATGAAATGGCGAGGTGAAGTAGCGCTCGATGAGGTCTTATTTGCCGCGGCGGCGGGTGATGATCGAGCAGGAGCAATACTTCACAAACGATTTGATCCCCTGATCAAAAAAACGGTGGCACAGGCTCATAGAATACCCGCGGTTGACACTGAGGATGTAGTGCAAGAGGCCTGGGTGCGTTTATTGACGAAAGCAGATCAAGTGCAGTCCCCTGACAGTGCCGGTTTTTGGCTGAGGACTACAGCACTTCGTTTGAGCTTAAGACAGATGCAACAAAGCAGTCGGGAAATACTTACAGATCCGCAAGCTTGGCCACATGATATTGAGCCTTCCGAAACGATTGTCGGGCTGGCAAAGCTTGAGAGTGAGGCGGAATATGATCAACAAATTCAGAATCTTCAGCAAGCTCTCAGCGCCCTCAATCCAACACAGCACAGACTAGTTACATATCTCTTACAACATCCTGAAGCCTCCTACAAGGAGATCCACAAAGCTATCGGCATGGCTATCGGTAGTATTGGCCCGACACGCGCACGTGCTTTTGGGCGAATGAAACAAGTGTTCAGCAATATCGAGGCGGGTATTGCTAGTCCTGATCCCGAAAGTCCTGTGCCACCTGACTCTTCAGCCATCGAGACCGAGATGAACCTGCGGAGGCTAAGAAGCCGCATATCTGACATAGTTGTAACAGACTTGGAGACCGTTTTGCCTGAAGCGTTAGCTGGCTTGTCCGAACGCGAAAGGAGGATAGTTGAGCTGCGTTTTCTGTGTGGCAACATGAAGCCTACACCGATCAAAGTGTTAGCTGACATGTTAGGCGTTTCAGATAATTATGTCTACACCCTACAAATACAAGCTTTTGCCAAATTAAGGGCTAAACTAGCGGGTGACTCTAAGCCGATATTGCCTACTGGTACAGCTGCGGACATAGAGAGAGAAACCATAAGGAAAGCAGCCCTCCCCATAGCCTTACTAAAAGGTATACTTGATAAATTTGTAGTATTTTCAGAAAGTGATAGGGCAATATTCCTTGAATCTATAACTTCTGACAAGCCAAAAGCACAAGTAGCACAAGAGCATGGCAGAAGAGGGCAAGGTGCAGCGGGGGAGGTGTCTCATATAATAGCTACAATCGGGCCTCCCTTGAGACGAAAACTCGGAGTTGAACTCCTAGATAGTTACAATATTGACCATTGATTTACCCGCCGTGCTACGATGCGAACGTGGGTGATGCACTCACAAAAGTTGACCTAGTGCTGGAGGGCGGCGTTTGGGTATTGGGTTGGTTGGGCTATCGCAGAGCAGGCACGAGCGGCTAAAGCTTTATATAGGAACTCATTTCAACAGTGCGTTCCAGGGGGAGTTTGTAGTAGGCCGTAGGGCTAGCGGCATTTTTGGACATGGTGATATAGAGTAGTTTTTGCCAGCGGGTCAGATTGTGTCTATGGGTCGAGACTACGTTTAGCGTCGAGACAAAGTAAGACACGGTATCTAGGTCGAAGTTTAACTCTTTACCGGCGCCGCGCGCATCGTGTAAAGCATTCGGTATATTCGGTGTGTCTTTGAAGCCAAAGGAGAGTGTAATGTGGCTGATGCCATCATCTTCGTATCGCTGCGCATTGAAGCTGTTTAGCTCGGCCTCCGGCACATGTGGTTCAGGCAGTGTCTTGAGGGTGACGATTACTTCGTGGGCGGGTAGCTCGTGCAGACGGTCTACCGTTGCACGGAGCGCTAGCGGCGTATAGTTGGGGTGAAGGCTCAAGTAGACAGCGCTACCAGGTAAGCGAGTAATAGTCTTACTACGCCGCAGCTGTTTGACGAAATGGTCTAGCGTACCCTCCAGGGCCAAGCGCTCCTTGGTAATAATTTTCTGACCCTGCATCCACGTCACAATGGCCGTACAGACTACCGCCGCCAAGAGAATCGGGAACCAGCCCCCGTGTAAAATCTTAGATAAATTAGAAGAAACAAAGAGTAAATCTACCGTCAAAAATAGCACCGCGCCACTTATGATGACCGACAATTGCTTGTGCCATAGGAAGCGGGCCACCGCCAGAAATAGCACAGTATCAATTGCCAGTGTGCCACTGACGGCGATACCATAGGCCGTTGCCAGCTTTGCCGAAGAGCCAAAACCAATAACCAGCAGCACGACTAACACAAATAATGTCCAGTTCACAAAGGGGACATAAATCTGCCCAAACTCCTTATTGGAAGTATGCTTTATGAGCAGTCGAGGCAGATATTTTAATTGGACAGCTTGGCGAGTCAGTGAAAATGCGCCAGAAATAACAGATTGGGAAGCGATCAAGGTTGCCAGCGTAGCCAGGATAACAATCGGGATACGGGTGACTTCAGGAAATAACAGATAGAATGGATTAGCGATAGCTCCGTGATCGTGCGTAATTAATGCCGCTTGACCCATGTAATTAAGCGTCAGAGCTGGGAAGACTAGCCAAAACCACGTGCGGGCAATCGGCCGCCGCCCAAAGTGCCCCATGTCGGCATACAAGGCTTCAGCACCGGTGATAGCCAGCACCACCGAACCCATAGCGATAAAGGCTAGCGTAGGTTGCTGTATAAAGAATTGAAAAGCGACCGAGGGTGAGAGTACTTGCAGTACTGCCGGGTGGGCCACGACTTGGCCTAAGCCGCCAGCTGCCATGATACTAAACCAGACAAACATTATCGGTCCAAACAGGCGACCGATAACAGCTGTACCCTTGTGCTGCAAGATAAACAGGCTTGCCAGGATAATTAAAGTTGCGGGGATGATTGCTTGCTGGAGACTGGGGGCCACTATCTGGACACCTTCGACAGCTGATAGTACGGAGATAGCTGGTGTAATGATACTGTCACCGTAAAACAAAGAGACGCCCGCTACGCCGAGCAGTGTTAAAGTGAGCTTCGTCCGGCGCGACAGGACTGCGTTATGCAGGAGCGCCGCGAGAGCCATGATGCCGCCCTCTCCATTGTTATTGGCTCGCATGATAAACCCAAGGTACTTAACGCAAACCACCAAAATGACCGACCAGATGACTAGCGAAACGATGCCATAGATAAGGGGTTCAGCTATGGCTCCAGTAAGCTCAGAATGACTAAATATGGCTCGAAAGGCATATAGCGGACTGGTACCGATGTCGCCGAATACCACGCCAAGGGCGCCGATAGCCAAGGTGTAGATGCCGGCTTTTTTTGCATTCATAAATCTTCCTACGTATTATACGTTGCGCAGGCAAAAGATGACGAATCAAAGCCTATGCTGTACATATGGAAGGGCAGAGTTTATAATATATATAGAATCAGGATCTGAAAAGTTTAACCCTTTAGGACAAGGCATGTCGGAAACACTTGGAAAACCACCAGTTGACCCCAAGAAAGCCAGGAAGATGGGCGGACTCTGCTGCTCAGGCTGCTGACAAAGACGGCCCCTTATCCAGAGGTAAATCTTTAATTAGCCAGTAAGCGCTTACTGTATGCCGGTACTTTTTGGCATACACCGAGGAGATGCTACAATCGGAGTCTATGCGACAGAAACAGGCCCTAAGTATCATGATGAGTGGTGTGAATGTCTTTTTGACAGGAGCACCAGGTGCCGGTAAAACCTATGTTTTGAATCAATTTGTTAATCGAGCGGAGCGAGCAGGCAAGCGGGTGGCAGTGACGGCCAGTACGGGTATCGCTGCCAGTCATCTCGGGGGTACGACAATTCACTCATGGTCGGGCTTAGGCATCCTAGACTACTTGGCACCGGAGGATTTAAAGCGCTTGGTCGGGAGTGCCAAA
>CAYTRU010000005.1:0-31635 GCA_964440265.1 uncultured Candidatus Saccharibacteria bacterium
TAGTAACCAGCGACGACTCTTATACGACATGGCTTACAAGTATCGGGCTCAGCCACTACTGATATGGTTTCAGATGGATCAGGATACGGCCTTTGGCCGTAATAGCAAACGCGATCGGCGTAGGGCAGATGATAAGTATGCAGCTAAATGGAATCGGACAGATTATGAGCAAATACTCGGTTACATGCAAAACCCAGCTGCAAGCGAAGACTATGTGGTGGTTAGCGGCAAACATTTATTTAGCATGCAACAGAGTGCGGTAATTAATAAACTCCGCGAAGGAGGTGTTATGTCGCAGGACGACACCAGCTCACACATCATTAAACCAGGACTGGTTAACCTTATCCCGAAAACAGGGGGTCGTTTTGATGTCTCTCGGCGCAATATTTCTATCCGTTAACTATGCTTAACAGGAGCGTCTAAGTATGCCTTATGCCAAGTAAACAATTTATGCTCGACAGCGGTCTTCCTGTCCACATCTACAAGCGTAAATCCAACCGTCACTTGCGTCTTAGTATTACACCAGCAGGAGCAGTAAGGGTTACCATCCCTGCCTGGGCTCCCTACAGCGCCGGCGTCGATTTTGCCAAATCACGGCAACAATGGATAGCTGATCAGCGGCCGCTTCAACAAGCATTGGTCGAGGGACAGTCGGTCGGTAAGGCGCATCATCTTTATTTTAAAGCAGCTACCACTTCCACAAAGGTTACTACCCGTCTGGTAGAAGGGGCGATTATTATTACTCACCCACCAGGCCTGCATTTTACCGATCCGGTGGTACAAGCCGCAGCTCAAAAAGCTTCAATTCGGGCTCTACGCCTCCAAGCCCAGAGACTGCTATGTCAACGTGTCGCAGCTCTGGCAGATGTGCATAATTTTAGCTATACCAGCATCAGTATTAAGCAGCTGAAAAGTCGGTGGGGCAGCTGCGATCATCATAAAAATATCGTTTTAAATCTTTTCTTGATGCAGTTACCTTGGGAGTACATAGATTACGTTATCCTACATGAGCTAACCCATACCCGTATACTCAAGCATGGTCCCGAGTTTTGGCAAGCTATGGCTACCTTGTTGCCTGACGTGAGCCGAATTAGGAAGAAGCTTCATAACTTTCAGCCAGTTCTCGAGGTTCCCTCTGGCATACAAGCCTTAGGAGAGTAAGGATCCGCGACACATGTATGTCATAATAGAGCAGTCATGACGCTTAAGCCTGCCCCAGCAATCGACACTACTAATGAGCAGCTAGAACATCAGCGTCTCACTAGTCTTATAAATAGCATGGCCGATGCGGTTGTAGCGGTCGATGAAGCAATAAATATAGTGCTGTACAACGCAGCAGCGCTCAATATTCTAGACGTCAATACCATAAAAATTGGTAGCCCACTTGATAGTCTTTTTAAGCCAGTCGATAAGAACAAACAGGCTCAAAACGTAGTTGAAATGGTAGAAAACGTTCGGGTGCCCATAACTCGACGTGATCTACTATTGCCGTATGCTGATCGCAGTCTCATCAATCTATACCTCAGCATAGCACCTGTCCATTTGGGCTATGGCGCGAAAGGCTTGCGGGGCTATGTATTGTTACTGCGTGACATAACCCGAGAAAAGTCTCTCGAAGAAGAGCGCGATGAATTTATTAGTGTAGTCAGCCACGAACTACGCACACCAATCGCCATTGCAGAGGGTAACATCAGTAACGCAGTGTTTATCTTAGAGAAGTCCGGTACGATAGAAGCTATCAAGCCTGCTCTTAATGAGGCACGTAACCAAGTACTATTCTTGGCTGATCTGATCAATGACTTATCTACGCTAAGTCGTGCCGAGCGTGGTAGCTTACAAGTAGAATCGGAAAGCATAAAAGTAGCTGACTTAGTAAGAGAACTAATAGACAATTACACGCCTCAGGCACAAGGCAAAGGCCTGCAACTAGCGATGGAGCTGCAAGCAGGTTTAGGTTTATTGCATTCCAGTAAGCTCTATGTTCGCGAAATTTTACAAAACTTTATCACCAATGCCATCAAATACACTAGTCAAGGCAGTATTACTATCCGCGCTACAGCAGAGTCACACGGCGTTCGCTTTGCGGTGCAAGACACGGGCATTGGTATCAATAAAAGTGACCAGGAACGAGTCTACGATAAGTTTTTTCGTTCTGAAGACTACCGAACACGCCAAGCAAACGGTACGGGTCTCGGGCTGTATGTGACTATGAAGCTTGCTCGCTTGATTCATGCCGACTTAGATCTAGTCAGCGAACCTGATAAAGGGTCGACGTTTACTGTCTTTGTCCCAAATCTTCACTAGGTAGGTGTAAGGCGGTTCGCATGACGGGGATACAGACATTGCGGCCTTTCCAGATTACTTCACGAAACTCGTATTGCCACATCGAATAGTTGAGCAGGCCAATGTCGTAGAGGGCTGCAGGTAGTAGTAGCCCTACTCCCCGTAGCTGAGGTGACCGGTAGGTCAGATTAAAAATTTTACTATAGGTACTAAGCGCTAAAAGAGAACCGCTAGCGGAGATGGCAGCCAACCACCAAGCCTGCGCAATTAGGGAGCTGAGACACACGATTAGCGGCCATATTAAAATGCCAAACTGAAGCAAGCTTATCAGAGCCACTAATTCCGGTCGGCGATGCAGTTGTGGGTAGCGAGTACGGATAGCCGTAGCTTGCTGCTCACTAGCTTCCTTTTGCGTCGTTAAACCGATGCTGGTGTCGGCTTGCATGAAGCTATAGCCATCATTTGCAGCAGCACTCCGACGAGCAAAGTAACTCTCGGGGACCACTTTGTGCGTCACCGCAGCAAAGCCTCCTGCGGCCTCCAGGGCTGTACGAGTAATGAGCCAACAGGTGCTTAAGACAGGTGGCCGTTGTACTAAGCGGCGTGGTAAAGCCAACTCCCAAGCGTAACGATTCGGCTGTATGACTAGCCCCGTTAGGCTGCCAGGGTGTGGCAATAAGTTGCAAGGTAAGAAGCTCACCATCGTTTTTTGTTTTTGCAGCAGTGCCTCGACCATGTTACGGAGACTCTCAGGTTTGAAGCGAGTATCAACTCCACAAAACAGCAGTATTTCGCCGTTGGCGGCCTGAGCAAGTTGCGCATAGGCGTAATTTTTTGCTAACCAGTGTGCCGGCGCCGGCTGACCAGCTATAAAACGAACACCATCATGGGCAAAGCTTCTAATGATTTCGGGCGTGTGTTTATCCTGCGAGCAGTCATCGAGGACCAGTATCTCCAGCTTCGGATAGGTACTAGCTATTAATGACTGTAGACAAACTTCTAGATCGCTTGTTTCGTTACGGGCGGGGATGGCTACCGAGAGGGTAGGTAGCGCTGAGTCGGCATGGCTATGTATTATTTTGGGAGGTTGTGTCTTCCGCAGGTTGTACAGGGTAGCGGCGAGCAAAACGAAACTAGCCACGAGCTGTAAGACAACTAGACCATACCACCAAACTAGCCCTGACACGTAGGCATAATGGTTTACGGCTATAGCTAACAAAACAACTGCCTGCAACATGATAAGCCACCAGGCTGTTCGCCGACTAGCATGCCATAAATACTCGTCGTGTACGCGGTTCTTGATAAGTCGGCCTAGATTTACAGCTCGGTATAAGCTAAAAACTGCCAAGAGCTCGATTCCCAGACGCAGTTGTCCCACCAGCAGTAATATGGTTGTGATGCATAGCCCACCCATGACAAATGCTGCCAATTGCCTATGCCATTTCCACAGTTGCGGCGTCCATAGTAATACTTCTGTCAAACTGACAATCCCAAACCCCAAAAGTGCTAGCTCTGTTATCATGCTGGGTTTTCCGGTCTGAGATGTTGACCAGGCAATGGCGATCTAAGAAGGTACGTAAGTGGGCTATCCATAAAGCTTGATTATAACAAAACCTCTCCCTAAATAGTCAGCGCTATAGTTATCCTGGTCTAGGCTTATCTCACTATGTGCAGTATGAAGCCTTACCTAAAGACCAGAGTAGTCAGTTTCATTTTATGATTGCACTTGTGTAACTAGGGTGGTATACTTGACTTCAGTCGCCTACAAATTATTGTAGGTTTTTTATTTGGCTCAAGGCTTTCAAGAGCTATAATGTGAGCAAAGTGGAGCACTATCAATATGGCCGACAAGCAGCCTGCAAAGGCAAAACGACTAGTTAAGAATCCCGAAACATTTAGAGAGCGTGCTCTAAAGGCCACCGATCAGAGCGACAAACCCAGACGCTTCCGTCGAGTAAAGAGTGCAGGTGGAAAGTTAGTCAAACCGGTCAGGCGGCCTGTCGGTAAAATTGTGCGATTTAAGCCTCTCTTACCCCTTGTATTTGTCCTACGGATGGTAGGAAAGATTCTGCTACCAGTGTACATTCGAAACAGCTGGCGAGAGTTACGCCAGGTCACCTGGCCCAACTGGCGTGAAAGCCGCCGGCTTACTTATGCAGTACTGGTTTTTTCTGTCGCTTTCGGCCTGGCTATAGCGATAGTAGATTATGGCCTAGATAAGCTCTTTAGAAATATATTATTAAAGTAAGGACAAATAGTACATGATTAATAGCACCAAACGATACGACACCAGCAAACGATGGTACGCCATACATACCTATAGTGGCTACGAGGAAAAAGTTGCTGAGAGCATCCGCCAGCGCGCTGATAGCCTCGACATGAGCGACAAGATTTTCGAAGTCTTGGTACCCAAGGAAAAAATGATCGAGATCAAAAACGGCAAGCGCCGAGTAGTCGAAAAACGTATCTTCCAGGGCTACGTACTGGTCCATATGAAGCTTTCCGAAGACGCCTGGTATATTGTGCGTAACACTCCCTCGGTCACCGGTTTCGTGGGTAGCGGCACCGACCCGACGCCGATCGAACAGGACGAAATCGAGAAAATTCAGAAACGTATGGGCCTGGAGCAGCCCAAGCACAAGATCGACTTTGCCATCGGTGAAGTCGTCAATATCATCGACGGTCCCTTTAAAGGCTTTGACGGAGGTGTCAGCGAAATTGACGCCGCCAAGGGCAAGCTCAAGGTCCTGGTCAACATGTTTGGTCGCGAAACCCCGGTCGAACTCGACGGCCTGCAAGTCAAACGCGTCTAGATTAAAACCTTGATATGGCTGTCGTTACCTGATTTAATAGTACGATGACAGGTTTAGATAGAGAGACAGTTACTGTTGGTGATCTTATGGCAATGCATCCCGTTAAAGCTGTGAACAAACTTGCAGCAACCGTGCTGGATGTATTAGAGCCGAAAAGTGATCTAGTCCCCACAGTCGTGGATGGAGCCCTAGTCGTCGTAGAACTTGCCGCAGTCGGCCTTAGCAAAGCACGTAAATTCTGGAGAACTGCTGGCAACGGCGGTGGTGGCGCCGAACATTTAGGAGAGGATGGGCTTTAGATAGCTAACGCCTCGGCGGATTACGAGACCAATGATATGCCCGAACAACTCGCGTCCCAACGATTGCTCCTAGTTTAGTCGGATCACTAAGGGCCTCTCTAATTGTCTTTGCATCTTCATACGGACTGCCAGAAGCAAGCGTACTTTGCACACTCTCCAATCCATCAATAGTGTAGGGCTTACCGAGTATGACGACTCCTAGGTGAACGTTCGGAGGTAATGCGATAAGTGCCGCCACCTCATCCACGCGCATACTAGTTTGAAGCTGTCCCGCCGCCGACAACCGGATAAATAACCAGCCGTGAAAAAGCAATCTGGCATCAGACGCTTTCCCAAACAGAGGGCTTAGCTCGCTTAATTTGGTTACATCACCCTTCCAGCCCACGATGCGTGCTATCTGCCGAGCGGTGGCCAGCCGGGTCTCATCAAAGTCAGTTGATTCTCTTGTAAGTATCCGAGAATTTGTCTGTTTTGCTGAAGCTAGTGGGGCGGGATCTAATATTTTGCGGCGGTTGATGGGAGAAGTTAAAACGTTTCCATTCTGTAGAATCGTGTCCTTAGCATTACGCCCTGTTGCTCGGATTTCTTTTACTGCCATCGCTAGACTACTAGTGTTCATAGTCAACGCTCGACCATGTCTGTTTAAAAATTCTAGCTCGTTATCTACGACAGCTGCCAAGAGTTTTATATTCGCCCCGACATGCTTTGGGCTAGCATAGGCTAGTGCGTAGTGCTTGATAAGAAGACTGGAGTTATCCAAGTGGACTTTTTGGAGAACCCTCTGTGTGCCGATGAAAGTACCGAGCGGCATCAAAGTTTGTTTTTGCTCTGCTATTTGTTGAAACACAGGGTGGTGTTCACATCGAGGATCGGTCCAGCCCAACTTTTCAAAAAACCCATACCGGGCACCAATAACTGCTTGCCGGGATGTTCCTCGATTTTCATGCAAGTCAGTAGATCCCGTATCAACCAGTTGTTTGGCTTCCTCCAGCCACTCCACATCAATGGTGACCCATGGGGCGGCAATATCCTGGAGCCATAAGTCTCCAGCATGCAGTGGCTCTGGCTTTGTAGGGTCCGCTTCACACGCCTCCTCTGGCAGCTCCGGGGATAATGGGGTAACAAGTTTTTCATCTGCCATTCGGTTTCAAATTATACCACATTATATTAAGATCATGTCAAGGCTTACTTTCTTTACAGCATCTGTCGATTTTGTTATAATTGATCTGTTACGCACTTCTGTCTTAATTGCTTCAATTAGCTAAGTAGACAAATTTAAGCCATCAGGCTTAATAATTAAGAAAGGGAAGGAGAGGCTTTGAGCGCCGGTGACGGTATGACTCGCTTCGCAGGCACTATATTATGGCAAAAGCAGTGAAAGCAAATTTAAAGATGAAAATTATGGGCGGGCAGGCCAGCGCGGCGCCGCCGGTGGGTTCGACACTCGGTCAGTACGGTGTCAATATGATGGATTTTATCCAGCCTTTTAATGATGCTACTAAAGATATGAAGGGCCAATCAGTTACAGCGCACATTACTGTCTATGACGACCGCAGTATGACATTTCGAGTAGTGGGATCCCCGACTGATGATCGCATTCGGGCCGAGTTAGGTATCAAAAAAGGTTCTGGCAAACCCAATAGTGAAAAACTTCCGCAAAAGCTCAGCCAAGCCCAATTGACAAAAATTGCTGAAGAAAAAATGCATGATATGAACGCTGAAGACCTGGAAGCCGTCAAAAAGATGGTGGCCGGTACTGCTCGCAGCATGGGCGTCGAAGTAGAGGTTTAGGTATGGTTCGACACGAAGCCAGTGCTGAACGGTCGAAAGCTTGGTGGGGGGACATGCTGGCATTTTTGGGTGCTACAGTCATTACGTTGGTACTCTTTGGAGAAATTAATAATAACTAGCTAATTTGTGGGAGGCCTAAGTAGCCGTTTGTACCACGAAAGGAAAATTATGGCACAGAGTAAAACAGAGCTTCTAAAGGAAGCTGAGACCCTAGGATTAAACCTTACGGCGAAAAATACCGTAGCAGAGATCCAGGCAGCAATTGAGGAAAATAGTATTGATGATGCTCTGGAGAGCAGCGAAACTGCAGGTAGTGCTTCGATTGTCACCGATGAAGCTCAAGCGTCAGCAGACGAGCCTGCTTCAGCTAGCAAAGAGGACGTCAAATTAGCGAAAGCTGGCAAGCGCAGTGCAAAGGCTCTAGAGGAAACGGCCGAGAAGTTAGCCAAGGAAGAGCGTAAAGCCAGTGGCGAGACAGCGGCTGAGAAACCAAAAGCACCGGTTACCCCGACACGTTCGCGTTTGGAGCGGCGGGGCAAACACTTTCGCAAAAGTGCCGAACAGCTAGAAGTCGGTAAATTGTACACCTGGGAAGAAGCGGTGATTTTAGCGCAGAAAACCAGTCATGTGAAGTTCGACGCTACGGTAGAGTTGCATATCAACCTGGGTGTTGATCCACGGCACGCCGACCAAAATATCCGAGATTCCATTGTATTACCAGCGGGTACCGGTAAATCAGTGCGTATCGCAGTGCTCAGTGATGATCCAGCCGCTGCAAAAAAAGCTGGCGCAGCATTGGCTGGCACTGAGGAGCTGCTAGCCGAACTAGAGAAAGGAGCCATGAACTTTGATGTGCTGATCGCCACCCCAGCATTAATGTCGAAATTGGGAAAATATGCACGTGTGCTTGGTCCTCGTGGTTTGATGCCCAACCCCAAGAGTGGCACTGTCACTAACGACATCGTCAAAGCCGTAGCAGAAGCAAAGGCTGGGCGAGTCGAATACCGGGTTGATAGCACCGGTATTGTGCACTTAGGTGTCGGTAAAGTCAGCTTTACCCCCGCTCAATTGTTACAAAACATCCAAGCTATCATAGCCAGCATTAAGGCAAATAAGCCCCAAAGCCTCAAAGGTAATTACTTCAAAGCTATTCATCTCACCACCAGCATGGGTCCTTCTGTGGCAGTCGACATTGCCAGCATCAATTAAGAATGCCGAAGGTGGCGTGTCATAATAAAAGCTATGCTTCCTGACGTACAACCGCTGCCAGGCGGACTAGTAGTGGTTTTTGAGGGCATCGATGGGGCCGGCAAAACCACCCAGTTGGCACTTGCCCAAGCAGCCTTGATGGAGGCTGGCTGGCCAGTACTGAGTACCCGCAACCTCGGTGGTACGCCGATTGGCGAAGCCTTACGTGCTGTTTTGAAATCAACACTTCCTCGACCACCCTTGACCGACCTATACGTCTCACTAGCCATCCAAGAGCCGCTGCTCGAGGTAATTGCCACTGCTAGGGCCGCTGGAAAAGTTATCCTCTTAGACAGAGGGCCCTTATCTCTGGCAGCTTATCAGATTTACGGCACTGGCATAGACGAAGCAATAGGCTGGCCACACGTACAGGCCAGCATGGATCGTTTAAGGCCAGAGCTGACCCTTTTGTACGACGCTGACATAAAAATAGCCCTGCAAAGGGCCCGTGCGCAATCGACAACTGCAGACTACTTTGAAAGTAAGCCGCTGAGCTACTTTGAACGGGTAGCGCACGGCTACCAGCTTGCCGGGAAACGCTACCCCTTAGATCTCATACGCTCTGGGCACACCATAGCCGAAGCTCATGAGCAAACTATGCGCTTCATAAGCCACGCTATCACTTTGAAACATCAATCTTAACAGAGGTAGAAGAAATTTAAGACTGGACAAAGCTAATGTATATCGTGTATAATAGGGCCGTGAGCAAGTCGGATGTACCTCGCTTTAGCATCGTTATACCCTGTTACAATGAAGCAGATTATATAGGTGAAACGCTTGTTTCGTTGCGGGCTCAAGATACGACAGCTACCTTCGAGATTATTGTGGTTGATAACAATTGTACAGATGAGACGGTTAGCATCGCACGACGTTATGGCGCTAAAATCGTCACCGAAAAGACACCCGGTGTCTGCTCAGCACGGCAAGCCGGTACCAAGGTGGCACAGGGTGAAATTATTATCTCTACGGATGCCGATACGGTGTTTTCATTCCGGTGGCTGAGCATTATAGACGCTACTTTTCACAAGAATCAGTCTTGTGTAGCTGTGGCCGGCCCCTGTCGTTACTATAATGGACCCTGGTGGGGAAGAGCCTATACTCACTTGTTATTCGGTAGCTCTTACTTATATTACCGGTTGGCCGGTCGTCCTTCTTATGTGCCGGCGGTCAATATTGCCTTTAAAAAGAGTGCCTGGGAAGGCTACGATGTGACTGCAACACAGGGTGGTGATGAATTAACCCTGTTACACGGCTTGACGAAGAAGGGGAAAGTAATTTTTGACAACTCAAATGTTGTCTACACTTCTGCTAGACGCCTGAAACGAGGTTTATTTTATAATATTTTTGTCACTCTACTGTTTTACTACTTAGGTGCCTACTACATCAATCGTCTATTTCGACGAACGGTGCTAGGTTCGGCGCCAGCTTGTCGTGAAACTAGTCCTTCACCGAAAAAAGCTACCCCCAGGTTTGGCTATGGCCTTATGTCTGCACTAGTACTGGTGGTGGTCGGCCTGAGCTTTCCCCCCTCGCGCTCTACGATCACGCACACGGCTCGTCACGTAGGTGCCATAGTCGCTCGCAAGGTGAGTGATCTGTTATAGATGCTAGTTTTTTATAGTATCCTGGGCTTTTTCTTAGCCCTAGCGGTTATGTATAGGCTATTTATGTCGGCTTCGTCACAGTTCTTTGGTAGCTATCGATGGCGACAACCAACCAACCAAAAAGTGGTGGCTTTGACGTTTGACGACGGCCCGAATGACCCCTACACCTCCGATATTCTTGACGTATTAGATGAATTCGATATTAAGGCCACTTTTTTTCAAGTAGGCCTCTGTGTCGAGCGTTATCCAGAGACCACAGTTCGAGCTTACCGCGCCGGTCACACCATTGGCAACCACTCGTTATCCCATGCGTTTCACAAGTACTTCCTTAGCTTGAGTTTTCAAAAGGAAATTCAGCAGACACAGGCAATTTTATATAAGCACCTGGGCAAACTACCGGCATTATACCGCTCGCCTTGGCTATGGCGGCAGCCTTTTTTGCTGAAGAGCGTGCGCATAGCAGGCATGACACCTATTTCAGGAGTTTTTTGCCACCCGCTGGAAGTTCTACAAATCGATGGACACCGTCTCGCCAAAGCGGCGCTCAGCAAGGTCAAACCAGGCTCTATCCTGATATTTCATGACGGCTATGACGCCAAAGGCGGCAATCGTAGCGAAACCGTCAAAGCCGTCCGAATCGTGATAAAAGCACTTAAGGACGAGGGATACTCCTTTGTCACTGCTGATAAGCTTTTGAATGTACCTGCTTATCAGTAGTTAGGCCTGTAGTTGTTCCATAGCATGCAAAATTGTCGCGGAATGAAAGAATATATCATCGCTCATAGCATGCTGCTGATCTGGAAAACGCGTACGCTTGACACGAGCTTCACCAAACTCTTTGATCAAGCGCGTGCTAATATCTTGCATCAAGTCATCGGGAGCAATCTCACTTTCGCTACCCCACATCAGGCTAACCTTCATCTGTGACTGTTCCTTAAGCCTGAGGGTTTCCTCCATGGTCTCTTTGAAATGAGGATGAGCAAGCGCATGAATGATAGCCATGTTACTCATTCGGGCCAAGCCCAACCCGTAGCCAAGCAGTCCTCCACTCAGTTTTCTTGCTTCTGCGTAAGGCGGGCAATTTGCCGCTTGCACGTATTTGTCGAGGTGTTTTGCGCTAATACTAAAAGCAGTACCCAGGCGACGTACACCTTCGTCGGCGACCGATGGATCTATAGCAATGCCAAAAGACACCTTAAGGCCGTATTTGCTAGCGTGCAATGCCGCCAAAGGGACTTTATTCCCCCCGTACGAATAGCCGACATGAGCTACTTCCTCTAGTCCTTGGTTGTGAAGATATTCCAGCGTTGGATCGACAGTGGCACGCAGATCACCACCCCAAACTTGCTTTAAATCTCTCACGCGGAGTTTTCCATATCCTTGACCTGGCCGACCCGGATTGCCCACCGCTATTATGCGTGTAGTATCAAGTAGCATTGCTAGTGGCAAAACGTGCATAATCAAGTTTGGATCAATACTATCACCCATAGCGCCGTGATAAACCAGGGTAGTGTCATAATCTTTGGGCGCAAAATCTAGAATCTCGATAGATTTTGCATGTTTCGGCTCAAAGATCTCTACATCTGGGATATTGTTTTGTGTTAATAGTTCCTGCCACGTCATGGCAGCAGATAGCCGTTCAGCTACCTCATTAACTCTGCTAAGTGTATGCTCGCTGAAAGGGAAATAGTTTTCTAATGGTTCTCGCATGAGGTTTATATCTAAACATAATACCTGCATACAAGCTAATTTTATAATAAGCATGAGCTCTTATAAACACCTATTTGCGTAAAAATCACATTATTATTATGCTTGCTTTAAGGGTTATGACTATTTAAAATAAAGGGCAAGGGGTAAAATGGCAGTTTATAGTAATATACAGATTCGACAAGCCATCGACGAGGGACATATCCTCTGTCACCCCTTTGATCCCAAACATGTCAGCCATGCCAGCCTTGATGTTACGCTCGGCTATTATTACTACCGCATTGAGCGAATGAACGAACGGACTATCTATAATCCGTTCGACTCCGAAGATGTAGAGCGCTATTTTGATGGACCATATAAAGCCATGCCCCACGGTGCCTGGTGCAAGTTAAATGGGTTTCAGCCTGTTAATAATATCCCTCTTAGCCACCCTGTCATTAGCCTAAAGCCGCGAGAACGTATTCTGGCTCATACGCATGAGTTTTTTGGCATTAAGCCGCCTGGTGCGTATGAAGTGAAGTCTCGTTCCAGCTGGGGGCGAAACGGCGTAGCAGTGTGTTTCGATGCCGGTTGGGTAGATCCGGGATACATAAATCGGCTGACCCTCGAAATTTATAATCTCAATGAACGCGAAACAGTGTTATTGCCTGTTGGTGAGCGTATCGCGCAGGCTATTTTCCTGGAGACCGGGGAAGTAGCTGGTAGCTATGGTAGCGGCCGCGATGACGGGTTTAGCGGCAAATACCAGCAGGGTAACGACATGGAAACCATTATTAAAACTTGGTCACCTGACATGTTGTTACCGAAAGCCTACAAAGATCGACGTAGCTTGCCCCAAAAAATCGAAGGCTTGCCCTATGATTAGGAGTCATTGTGGTTAGGGGCAAATACATCGTCATAGAAGGCCCGGAGGGCGTAGGCAAGACCACGCAGCTCCAAGAGCTAGCCAAGCGCTTGCAGTTAGCCGGCCTCCCAGTGCGTTTGTTACGCGAGCCAGATAGTCAGAGTGACCTAACGGCTCGAGCTATCCGCCAACTGACCCAAGACCCACGGTACCCTATGAACACTCGGACAGAGGTACTGTTGTACAATGCCGCCCGTGCGCAGAGCCTACAAGTTATTAAACAAAGTGTTGAGCATGGCATTATTTGCCTAGTGGACCGCAACTACCTGACAACGCTAGCCATCCAGTACTATGGCCGTGGCGACGTGCCAGATTATCCGACCATCAACACTATTATTAATTTTGCTGTCGGTGGAGTCGAGCCTGACCTTTGTATTTTATTAGATGCGCCGGTGCCGATTCTACGTCAGCGTCTGGAGCATCGTTATCACGGTGACCGCTTCGACAGCCTAGATAGTGACTTTTTGGAGCGGGTACGGGCCGGCTACTTATGGGAAGCACACGAGCGTAAACTGCCCGTTATCTTTGCAATTGACGATGCGGCGACAGTGTCCAATCAGATCTGGCAGCTCGTGTCGAAAGAATTAGCAGTGCGCGAGCCACGGAATCCTGCGCAAGTCAGTGCCGTGACGAGCAGCACATCTATCAAAGAGATTATCGAGCAGAAAGCTTTACCAGCGACCAAGCAAGCCATGCCTCCACAAGCCACTTTAGAGCCTGAAGTACCAGCGCCCAAAGAGACAAGTGACGAGCCTTTTGTAGTAACTACCACAGATGGCAGGAAAGCCATTACTGAAGCTGGTCGAGCATATCTGCGCGAGACAGTGACAGAAATCGACGGTGATGTGTACAGCTTTACTCCTAAGCTCAGCCCAGTGACTATCTCGGCAGCTATGGCGCGTCTTAGCCGCCGTGGTGACGATATGCGACTCACCATTTTAGATGAATTTGCTGGCAAGATTGATAAGGACGCACAGCTCTTGCATCGAGTAATTACTGCTTATGGTGATGATTCAGTCCAGCAGCTTACTGGCATTCACTTTGTAGTAGAGAATGCGTCAAACCTACTGACTAAAAAACTGGAGTGGGGACGCCTAGCGGCCTACCTAGAGCAGTCCACCCGCTATATTTATTACGATCAGAAAGATGCGAAAGGGCGGTATCGGTATTACGTTCCTGAATATTTGAAGCCAGATATAAAGCAGCAATACATAACAACCCTCGATGGCATTTTTGATCTGTACTCTAGCATGGTGCATGAATTAACGGACTATGTGCGGAGCAAGTCTGACACGCCCGAAAAAGAGCAGGACATCGCCTGGAAGGGTGCCACTCGGGCCCAAGCTTGCGATGCCATTCGAGCCGTACTGCCCGTAGCAGTCAAATCAACAGTAGGCGTTTTTGCGTCAGGTCAAGCACTAGAAAGCCTCATTATGCACCTCCAAAGTGATGAGCTACCAGAAGCCGTCGCAGCTGGTGAAAAACTGCTTGTAGAAGGCCGGAAAGTAGTACCGATGTTTCTTGAGCGCGCTGACAAACCAGAGCGTGGTGGCGCTATGATTGCGTACCGCGCCAATACTACCAAACAGCTAAAAGAACTAGCCAAGGAGTATTTGCCAGACAAGCACACTGATTTGAACAATGCTGCCGTCAGTCTAGTAGATTTTTGGCCAAAAAATGAAATGTTGCTGATAGCAGATATGCTGTACGAGCACAGTGACCTTTCGCTAGAACAGCTACAAGCCCTAGTCAGCGATTGGCCTTACGAGCAAAAAACAGCAGTTTTCAAAGCCTATATGGGTGAGCGTCTGAACCGCCGCCATAAACCCGGCCGGGCTCTCGAAAAAGCCCATTATAGCTGGGACTTGGTATGTGATTATGGCATTTTTCGCGACTTGCAGCGTCATCGCATGGTTGATGATATGAATTGGCAGCTGCTAACACCGCGCTATGGTTATGAAATACCGAAGTTAGTAGAAGAAGCCAGTTTGAGCGAGCAATTTGAGGCTTGCTTTGACAGTAGCCTCAAGCTATATAGCACTTTGCAACAAGCTGGCTACCGGCTGGAAGCTCAATATGCCACGTTGCTGGGCCACAAAATGCGCTGGAAGGTTACCTATAATGCCCGTGAAGCCTTCCACTTGCACGAACTGCGCACTAGTTCACAGGGTCATCCGGGCTACCGCAAACTAGTCCTCCAAATGCATGAGAAGCTCAGCGAGGTTCACCCCCTGATCGCTGACTCCATGCGTTTCGTCAACACCGACGAAGATCCCAAGCTTACCCGACTCGCGGCCGAGCGCTATACCCAATTCAAGCTGGGGCAACTCACATAAACTGCACGTCTCTGCAAGCTATCCCTGTAGGATAGTAGGGGTTTACCCGGCTACTACTCCCTGACTTCTATTCCCTGTTCGGTAAATACGTCATCGCTTGGATCTACTGGCCAATACCGCCGTCGATCATCAAGAGCTCCCAAAACGTTTATGGGGAGCATTGTCGTTATTTTGGGCGACCCATCCCCTTGGTCAAAAAGTGCAAAGGTGGTAACTAGTTGTCCGAGTAGCCCTTGGCGACTTTGCGGTCTACCCGTGTGCTCTGGGTCAAGATGATCCGGGTGAGTCCGTATATCAGTAGGCCTGCCTCTACCTACAAAAACAAGCCCTGGCTCATCGTGTGAACTAGGTCTTGAATCTTGAAGACGCTGCATCAGCTCCAGAATGGGCCTGTGAATGCTAGGTGTACCTTCGCCAGGTTCATCGGAAAACGAACTTAGCTCAAATACTATTATGCCGGCATTACCTACGTTTGCTCTAAAGGCCTCGATGGAGCTAAGCGTCAAATCAACGCCACTCTCGTCAGCAGTAAGGTCTTCGCCCTGGAAAGTACCTTGGGCATTGAGCACTAGAACGTTTTCTTCGCCTAATAATCCTTGCAGAGCCGGGGTAACCTGTTCTTCGGAAGCCCCTCCTACCGCAATTACCGCACAACTCAGCTGTTGACCAGCGAATCGTGCGACGGCTTCAATCCACTCAATAGTACCGTGCTGGCCTTCCACAGGGAGGAGGGGTACTGTCTGTATCCCTCCATACTCTATTGCACTAACACTTCCCATTTGTTTCCTTATTCATACTCGTTTTATAAATAGGCAAATAACTAATCAATTATATCGATGCCAACACTGTAAAAAATCTAACTGTTTTATATTATACAGCTAGTATAATGTTTTGTCACTCAGTGAATCTATAAATTTGCTACTTAAAGCATATATAAGTATGGAGGTTGGCTTTTTATTAAGCATAGTGCTAGATTAAGAACATGAATTTCAACCAGTTTGTACAGCCAGGCATTATGATTATTACTCCTGTAAGGGCTGTGCTTCAAGATGGTTGAAGCCTCGCGTATTTAGCGCCCAGCATAGCCCAGGCACTCAAACAGGCTTCAACCTAAAAAGAGCCTGCTCATATTTTAAAAGGAGATTTAGTAGCTATGTCGCATCAGCCGAGTAACAAGCCTGCCAACCCACCCTTTGGACCTTATAGCCCCGTATGCCAAGCTGGGGACCTATATTTTATATCTGGTCAAGTGGGAGTAAATAGTGTCAACAAACAAGCACCTCAAGGTATTGAGCAGCAGACTGAGCTCCTACTTATCAACCTCGAACAAGCGTTGCTGGAAGCAGGCTTGACTAAAAAAAATATCGTGAAGACCACTGTATTTTTGCGCGATATGGCAGATTTTGCGATAGTCAATCAGCTCTATATGACTTATTTTGCAGAACCAAGGCCGGCACGTTCCTGCGTAGCAGTTGCGGAATTACCTCGGATTGGCGATCAACCCCTCTTAATCGAGCTAGAGGCAATCGCCTGGAAAAGCCAGGCGGCATGAGTATGGGCATCAAACAAACTTTACTGGCTCCTGTCTATGATGTGGCCATCGAATCACCCCTCCAGGCAGCACCGAAACTGAGTACTGAACTAAGCTGCCAAGTACTGCTAAAGCGAGAGGACCTGCAGCCAGTACATTCCTTTAAACTGCGAGGCGCATATAACAAGATGGTGCAATTATCTCCTTCGGAGAGTGCCAAGGGCGTTATTGCTGCTAGTGCCGGAAACCATGCCCAAGGTGTGGCACTGAGCGCGATGAAACTAGGCATATCGGCCCTCATCGTGATGCCTCGGACCACCCCAGCTATCAAGGTAGAGGCTGTGCAAAGTTACGGTGCTGAGATCGTACTCGAGGGTGACAGTTATTCCGAAGCTTACGCCCATAGCTTAGTGCTAGCTGAGCAAACTGGGCGTACCTTTATTCATCCTTTTGATGACCCCTTAGTAATTGCCGGGCAAGCGACAGTCGGCCGAGAAATCCTGGAACAAGCCTCACATGTAACGCACATCTTGGCACCAGTCGGTGGTGGCGGTTTGCTGGCTGGTGTAGCTCAATACGTCAAGTCGATCAAACCCAGCGTGCAAGTGATTGGCGTTGAGCCGACTGATAGCGCAGCTATGAAAGAATCTCTTGAGGCCAATCGAAGAGTAACACTTAGTCATGTTGGTATTTTTGCTGATGGCGTAGCTGTAAAACAGGTTGGCAAACACACCTTCGCACTGGCTAAAGAATTTGTTGATGAAATGATCACGGTCGATAATGACCAAATCTGCGCTGCTATCAAAAGTATCTTTGAGGAGACGCGCAGTATAGTCGAACCAGCCGGTGCGCTGGCGGTCGCCGGGGCACGCCAATTGGCTGAAGCCGGTAGCCTGTCTGCAGACTCGGTGGTCGTTGCTATCTGTTCAGGCGCAAATATGACCTTTGAACGCTTGCAATATGTGACGGAACGCACATTGCTTGGTAGTGGACGGGAGGCTCTCTTTGCAGTTCGCTTGCTTGAACAGCCTGGTGCGCTGCGTGCGTTCTGCGAAACGATAGTCAATGGTTTCGCGGTCACCGAGTTTAATTATCGGCTGAGTAGCCGTACAGAGGCCTACATTTTTGTAGGCCTCGGCTTAAGCGATAAGCACGACCAGGCAACATTTCTGCAGCGGCTCGACAAATATGGTTATAGCTATGAAGATATGTCTCATGATGACCTGGCTAAAGAACACATACGGCATATGATCGGGGGCACCAGTCACCTGGTGAAAGACGAGCACCTTTACATCATAGAGTTTCCCGAGCGACCGAGGGCTCTCGCTGATTTCTTGCAAAAGCTAGGCACTGAATGGAATATCAGCTTATTCCACTACCGGGGGCAGGGCGGCGACCAAGGCAGTGTGCTAATTGGCTTCGAAGCCCACAACCGCAGTAGTCTAGAGGCCAATCTCCGGCAAATAGGCTACGACTGGCAAGCTGTTCATTCTAAAGCCGCTAAAATCTTCCTCGGCCAAAGCTCCTAGCATTAAACCTCTTTGTAGCTCATAAACTTTACCAAAAAGGCTTTTACGGAGTTGCAAAAGAACAGGGAACGTAGTATATTACTTAGTAAGTTGCCAGAGACAGCGACGGTTTTGCGTAAGTCTTACAGACTTTTGAAGAAACTTGATAAGGTCGCCGAGGTACAAACAATCTATTTGGATAGTTTGAACGTCTTTTGGTCAGCAATTACCGTAAAAGACGTTTTTGTTTGGCAACGACAGCAGGTTAGATGGTCGATAATCTGTATAAGGAAATTAATGACTGGAGATACTCTATGGCATTAACCAAAGATGAGAAACAAGCAGTCATCAAAGAAGTCAGCAAATTGCTGTCCAGCTCCAAAATGACTGTCATCGCCAAGTACGAGGGTACCACCGTCAAGGCTCTGCAAGGTTTACGTCGGGATGCTCGAGCCAATGGTACGCAGGTCAAAGTAGTCAAAAACCGGCTCGTCATCCAGGCTATTAAAGCCATCGACAATATCAAGAGCGCTGACACAAGTGCATTACAGGGCATGCTGCTCTACGCCTTTAATGGCGAGGATGAGGTGGCACCAGCGCAAAGTTTACATACTTTCGCCAAGACCAACCCATCACTACAGTTTGTAGGCGCTATTACGGCCGATGGCACATTTATTGGCGCCGATGAAGTCAAAGCCCTCGCTGTATTGCCAGGCAAGAATGCGTTGATCGCTGGGCTGATCAATACGCTAAACGCACCACTACAGGGTGTAATGAGTGGGCTCGGCGGTGATTTGCACAGTCTACTCAAAGGCCTAGAAGCCAAAGCAGCTAATTAGTAAATTTTAGAATAATAACGAAGGAGACATAACAATGGCAGATTTAAAGAAAATTGCAGAACAGCTTGTGGGGCTGACCGTACTAGAAGTAAATGAGTTGGGAACTATCCTCAAAGACGAGTACGGTATTGAGCCAGCTGCAGCCGCAGTAGCAGTTGCCGCTGCACCAGCCGGCGACCCTGCACCCGCAGCTGACGAAAAGAGCGAGTACGACGTTATCCTGAAGGATGCAGGAGCACAGAAGGTTGCCGTTATCAAGGCGGTCAAAGATTTGACCGGTCTCGGTCTCGGTGAAGCTAAGGCTATAGTCGATGGCGCACCAAAGCCCGTGCTTGAAAAGGCCAAGAAAGAAGACGCTGAAGCAGCCAAGACTGCCCTAGAAGCCGCCGGCGCCAGCGTCGAACTAGCCTAAGGCTAATCAAATGTAAGTGCAAGAGGAGCTTGTGTTCATACACTATGCGACTGTATGCGAAGGCCCGACCGTACAGATTAAACTACCATTGAACAAGTAAGTTATTGCCGAGGAAGCCTACTGAGTAAAGATAGGTTTATCCACAGGAGGCCAAGTTTTTTTGACTTGATTTGCTAAACATGGTAGTTTTAAGAGGAAAGTGCGCGTACATAAAGACTAAATATGTGAGTAAGAGACAGACATGCCAGACGTACCAGACAAACAAGTAAAACGCCTACGGGCACTGATCCAGGAGGCTGAGACTAGCCTCGCGGCAGCTACTGAGCTTTTGATCAGTCTAGTCGGTGATGACGACCGGCTTCAGCCCATTGTGCGTGAAGAAACTCTCGGCAAGGTGATTGAAGGTGTCTTTGATGGCCAGAATATGGTTGGCTCTGATAGCAAAACCTATCCAGTGCCAGCCAATTACGCCAGCAAATCTAAGCTCGTTCAGGGCGATATCCTGAAATTAACCATTGCCGAGGACGGCGCCTTTTTGTACAAACAAATTGGCCCAATCCCGCGCAAGCAAGTTGTCGGTACTTTGATCCTGGAAAACGGCCATTATTTTGTCGATGTAAATGGCAAGAAACTGCGTGTCTTGCTCGCCAGCGTCACCTACTTTAAGGCCAAGCCTGGCGACCAAGTGAGCGTCAATATCCCAGAAGATGATGCTGCTACCGAATGGGCCGCTCTCGAAGCCGCGTTGTAGCATCCGGGATCTAGTTGCCGATAGATTATACAACACGACGTAGCTAGTAATTGCGCGTATAATATACAGACTATGGGACAGGCTTTATATCGGAAGCATCGTCCGAAATCCCTCGCAGAGATTGTTGGACAGGAGCACATTACCGAAACTCTAGCCAAGGCGCTGGAACAGGGTCGGATTAGTCATGCCTACCTGTTTACCGGCCCTCGTGGAGTAGGCAAGACCTCAATCGCACGGATTTTGGCGCATGAAATTAACGGCTTACCGTATAGCGACGATAGCGCCCATCTGGACATTATTGAGATTGACGCTGCGAGTAACCGGCGAATCGATGAAATCCGGGAGCTTCGGGAAAAGGTCTATGTAGCACCCACCAGCGCGAAGTACAAGGTATACATCATAGATGAAGTCCACATGCTGACCCGCGAAGCCTTTAATGCCCTCTTAAAGACCCTCGAAGAGCCGCCAGCTCACGTGGTGTTTATCTTGGCAACTACCGATGCTCATAAACTCCCAGAAACTATTATCAGCCGCACACAGCGCTTTAACTTTAAGCCAGGTGACCCAGCAAAGGTTGTAGCTCTCTTACAACGCCTGGCTAAGCAGGAAAACATAGCGGTAAGCCCCGAGGCCTTGCAGCTACTCGCCGAACACGGGGAAGGTAGTTTTCGTGATAGTGTCAGCCTATTAGATCAGGCCAGTAGCCACGATAAGCGGCTGGAAGCCGCGGACATTCAGACTTTGCTCGGCATCCCGTCGGCTACGGCCGTACAGGCACTGCTGCAAAGTTTGCACGATGGCAGCGCGGTGAGCTTACTTATGAAACAGTTGACTGATCTGTACGGGGCTGGCTATCAGGCAACGGCCATTGCCAAACAGATTGGCCAGCTTATTCGTCAACAACTAGTCAACGACGAGCTAGCCATCGAGCCAGATCAAGCCCTGGATTTGTTGGCGCACTTGATTGAGGTGCCACTGGCTCACGACCCTGAGCGCTACCTAGAGTTGACACTATTACGTGCTTGCAACGTCAGCAAAAAGATACCTGCGCAACCGGCTACATCGAAAGAGGAGCCTGCAAGAGAAAAGCCTCACACCCCAGAACCAAAGCCTGAGAGTATTCAGACTACTTCAAAAATCGAAGAATCAATGCCCCCTATCACCGAGAAAGTCGCTGTGAAGCCTGCCGTTTCAGCTACAATCGCGCTGCCTTCCAAGTTAAAAGTAGGCGGCACGGCACTTGATGATACGATCTGGCCACAGGTCCTGCAGCTGCTTAAGCAACGACATAACACCTTATACGGAGTGGTAAGGATGGCCCAGCCAACTTTTTCACCAGACGATACACTCACGCTCAAGTTTGCCTTTGCCTTTCATGAAAAACGCATTCGTGAGGCCAGCAATCGGCAGCGGCTAGCCACTATTATTGAAGAATTGACCGGGCAGATAGTAACCGTAGAGTGTGTATTAGATAAGACAGCCATCCCCCCAAAAAGCTTACCTGGGCTCGTAGACACCACGCTCCCGGCTGACTTATCAGCCATAAGCAATATTTTTGGCGACGCTGAGCTGTTAGAATCATAAATATGGAACCAGTAGCAGCCACCGGACCACCGCCGCAAAACGCTGAAGCTGAAGCTAGTCTCTTGGGAGCGCTTTTGATAGATAGCGATGCCATCGTCAAGATCGCCGATAATCTATCTGCTGCCGACTTTTTTGATAAGCGTAATGAGCGCATCTATGAAGCGATTGTCCAACTATATGAACACCACGAGGCCATCGATGTCCTGACATTGGCCGACAAGTTAAAAAATAATGGCTACCTGGATAGTGTCGGTGGCCCTGCCTATCTGACGGAGTTAACCAATTTCGTGCCAACCGCCGCACATGTCGAGCAATATGCCGACATTGTCGCCCAAAAAGCTATGCGTCGGCGACTGATCACTGCTTCTAAAGAAATTGTCGACCTTGGCTATGACGAATCCAAGCAGCTGCGCGAGTTGATCGAAGAAGCCGAGAGTCGCTTATTTGCAGTTAGCCAGCAGCATATTAAGCAAGATGTCATTAGCTTGGAAGCAATCTTGGCGGAAAGTTTTGACCGCTTAGATGACCTCCATAAGGACAAAGAAAAAATCAGAGGCGTGCCGACTGGTTTTAAAGATCTCGATAATATGCTGGCAGGTTTTCAGCGCTCGGATCTAGTTGTGCTCGCTGCTCGGCCCTCAATGGGTAAAACTGCTTTGGCTCTGAACTTTGCCCACAACATCGCCGTACAATCTAACCAGCCAGTACTGGTGTTTAGCTTGGAAATGAGCAAGGAGCAATTGGTCGACCGCTTGCTGTCGATGGAATCCGGTGTTGACGCCTGGGCACTTCGCACGGGCAATCTGACTGACAGCGATTTTGAAAAGATCGGTCACGCCATGGGAACCCTCAGCGAAGCTCAGATCTTTATCGACGATAGCCCTAGTATCACCATGAGCGACTTACGTACAAAAGCCCGTCGTGAAGCCCACCAGCGCCCGCTGGGCTTGATTATTGTCGATTACTTACAGCTGATGAGTGGTGGCAGCCGTTTCGGTAATGATTTTGGTAATCGTGTACAAGAAATCTCAGAAATTTCTCGCGGGCTAAAAGGTGTGGCCCGCGAATTAAATGTTCCTATTTTGGCCCTGAGCCAACTTAGTCGTTCCGTCGAAAGTCGCAGCCCGCAGATACCTCAGCTATCCGACCTACGCGAATCTGGCTCTATCGAGCAAGATGCCGACGTCGTAGCCTTTATTTACCGAGAAGACTATTACAACCCTGAAACTGAGCGCAAGAATCTGACTGATATTTTTATAAAGAAACATCGAAATGGGCCAGTGGGTGGCATTGAGCTCAGTTTTAGCAAAGAAAAGCAACGCTTTACATCTGTTGATCGTCGCCATGGCGACCCCTTCACGAGCTAAAGAGATTCTATAGCTAGCTGTTCCGGTATAATGATTAGCAATATGAAGATCAAGCCGTTACAGGCCAGGCGATACCTGCGCATACACGTATTGTTATGGGCAGTCGTAATTGCTGGAATTAGTGGGCTACTGCTCTACCGTTTAGGTACGCTTACTGGTGGCATGAGTGCTGGCGAGCTGGCTACAGCCACCGCACCTGTAGGTTGGCATGGTGTGTATCACCAGCCTTTTTACTTGCCCTTGCAGATGGTACGCTCTGTGGTGTTTTTTGTGTTCCCTGAGCATGGACAGCTCCTGACGCGCTTGCCAAACGCATTTTTCGGAGGAATGGCTATACTGAGCTTTGCAGCAGTTGTGCGAATATGGCACGGCAAACGTATCGCGTTGCTTGCGACAGCACTGTTTGCATCCAGTGCCTGGGTTTTACACAGCAGCCGCTGGGCAAGTTTTGATGTGCTATATGTATGGGCCATACCCACCTTATGGCTGGTGCAACTGTCGCTAAAAAAGCGCAGTCATACAGCTATTGTGTGGTACGGCAGCTTGCTAGTTTGGGGATTGCTACTGTACGTACCAGGTTTAGTGTGGTTCGTGCTAGCTAGCGTTTACTTTCAGCGCTCAGCTATCCTAAGTGGTTGGCGGCATTTTGCCCGCGGCTGGCAGAGAGCCCTATATATTATTACAGGGCTGGGCTGGCTGCCGTTGCTGATTGTCCACCTGACCCGACCCGGCACTGTCCTGACTTGGCTTGGTTTACCGACACATCTAGCTCCTCCGCTAGATATAGCTCGACAGTTTTTACTGATCCCTTACCACCTATTCGTACATGGTCCAGCATCGCCAGAGCTATGGCTGGGTCGGCTGCCGATTTTTGACGTTTTTGCCTTGGCGATGTGCATAGTAGGGGCTTACTTCTATATACGGCATCTTCGTGCCGCCCGGACACGGCTATTGGCTTGCTACGGTGTCATTGCGACGGTCTTAATCGGCCTTGGTGGACCAGTCAGTCTTAGCTTGCTGGTGCCCTTGCTCTATTTAGCAGCTGCCACCGGCTTAGCCAGCCTACTGCATCAATGGTTCACGGTCTTTCCTCGAAATCCCTTAGCACGTAGCGTGGGCGTAGGGTTATTGGCCTTAGCTGTCGCCATGAGCGGTCTCTATAACCTGCGGCTCTACTTTGTAGCTTGGCCACACAATCATAGTACCAAAGCTATCTTTCAAGAACATCGTAAACTTTAGGCCGAGCTGCCCCAGTTCTTAAAAGTCCTGTATACTAAAAAGATAAGAGGAGGATACAGATGAGTCGATTTGACCAGGCTAAGATGCTGATGCGAGTAAAGAAGATTCAGGGCGAGCTACAGAAACAGATTATCACCGTCGAAAAGGGTGATGGTGCAGTCCGGGTAGAGATCAGCGGGGAGCAAAAGCTCAAGAAAGTGCATATAGACCCTGATTATGTTGACCTAGACGACATCGGTCAATTAGAGCGATGGGTAGAAGATGCCGTGAAAGAAGCTATTCAAGAAAGTCAGCGCATCGCCGCCGAAAAAATGCAGCCGATGATGGGCGCACTTGGCAATCTAGGGTTATAGCAATGAAAAGGGAAGCTCAGCCCAGCCTAGGCCTTGTCGGCTTATGTACGGTGATGCTACTGGCCACATAATGCAACTTCTGCCGCCCGCACTACAAGACTTAGTCGAGGCTTTTGGCTTGTTGCCTGGTGTGGGGCCACGAACAGCGGAGCGTTACGCCTACTATCTGGTACGCCACGGCAATGATACACCCAAAAAGCTAGCTGCAGCTTTACAGGCTCTCACAGCCGGCATCGGTTACTGCCGCAAGACTTTCGCCTTAGTCCCAGCTGGTCAAGAATTATCTGAACTATACACAGACTCGCGCCGGGACAAAACTATCGTCGCAGTCGTTGCCGAACCTTTTGATCTAGTCGCACTGGAAAAAACTGGCCACTATCAGGGTACGTATCATGTACTCGGCGGCTTGGTGTCACCAATTGATGGCATTGATCCAGAACAACTACACATCAAGGAGCTGACTGAGCGCATCGATGAAGACCATGTCCAGGAGATCATTTTAGCTACCAATGCCAGTGTCGAAGGTGAATCCACCGCGCTTTATATCCAACAACAAATCGGCGATCGGCCTATCAAAATCAGCCGTCTTGCCCGTGGTCTCTCAGTCGGCGTCGACCTGGAGTACGCCGATCAAATCACTCTCGGCCGCGCCCTCGAAGGTCGTCAAGCAGTAAACTGAGAAAAGTAGATTTATTGTAAGGAAACTTCTGTGGGTAGGACATATTTTTCAGCTGCTCTGTTTTCGCTGTCTTGAAGCTTGTTTTTTGTAAGTCCTGTATAGTGAAAGGATATGTACACTGAAGCTACACAAATAAAAAACATCTTGCAGGACGCCGAAAAAGTTGTAATAGTGCAAGCTGACAATCCTGACGCCGATAGCTTGGGTAGTGCGCTAGCGCTAGAGCACATCCTCGGTGATGCCGGTAAGCAGCCTTATCTGTACTGCGGCGTCGATGTGCCGACGTATTTGCGTTATTTAGAGGGCTGGGATCGGGTGCAGAAAGAGCTACCGGCCAAACTTGACGCCAGCATTATAGTTGATGCTTCAACCATGAGCCTATTAGAACAGTTAGTGAGCACTGGGCAAAAGGCTCAGCTAGCCACCAAACCCTGCATCGTGCTAGATCACCACCAAGCAGTCGACAATCTAGTGCCGTTCGCCACCGTCATGCTAAATGACCACGCCCATGTTTCCTCAGCCGGTGAATTAATCTACCACCTAGCACAACAACTGGGCTGGCCACTGTCGGTAGCAGCTCAGACCTGCATCATGACCGCCATCCTCGGTGACACACAAGGCCTCAGCAACCAACTTGCCCGGCCAGCCACCTACCGGGTAATGGCCGATATGGTTGCAGCCGGCGTTGATCGGCCGGGGCTAGAGGAGCTACGCCGCGAAGCCAGCAAGATGCACCCCAAGATTTTTAAATACAAGGCTCAGCTAATCGCTCATACCGAATTTTCCGAAAACGGCGCAATTGCAACCGTCATGGTACCCCAGCTCGAAATTAATCAGTACAGTCCGCTCTACAATCCTGGTCCGCTCATTCAGGGCGATATGCTACAAACTCTGGGAGTCCGGGTAGCTATTGTCTTCAAGCGCTACGATGACGGCAAAATCACAGCCGCTATTCGCTGCAATCCGACGGCTGGGATCGCCGCCGATCTCGCAAAACACTTCGGTGGGGGAGGTCATCCTTATGCCAGTGGCTTTAAAATCATTAGCGGCCGCCCCTTTGTCGATGTCAAAGCCGAGTGCCTCACCTATGCCGACAGCCTTTTACGTACACTAGATAAACAGAGCTAGCCACCTAATAACTACTGGTTTTACGTGGGTACATACTGCATGCATACGAAGTATGTACTATCCAAAAAAAAGCAGGCCACCCACAAACTCTTTTGCCGGAAGGACAACTCCTGTACAGTACTAAGACATGAGCATGAACTTATATAACACTTTGACCAAACAAGTCGCCACGCTGCAGCCGTTACAAGCGACAGCGATCAGTATGTATAGCTGTGGGCCAACTGTCTACGACCATATTCATATCGGTAATCTGAGCTCCTTTATCTTTGCCGACACGCTGCGACGTACACTGCAGAGCATGGGCTTACGTGTCAAGCATGTCATGAATTTTACAGATATAGACGATAAAACAGTCAAACGCAGCCGCCAACAGCACCCCGACCTAGAGCCGATGGAGGCCCTCCTGAAACTGACCCGTCACTACGCTGATATTTTTCTGCAAGATATGACGGCTGTCGGCAACGATACTGCGGCTATCACTTTTATCAAGGCGACTGACAGCATTGCAGCTATGCAGCAGCTGATTAATGACCTGTACCGTCAGGGCTTTGCCTACACAACCGATGATGGCATTTATTTTTCAATTGCGGCCTACCGCAAGAGTGGCAAAAAGTACGGGCAGTTAACAGAGATAACCTCCAGCTCTACCAGCCAAGCCCGCATCCAGAATGATGAATACGACAAAGCCTCAATTCATGATTTTGCACTCTGGAAGACTCAGAAAGACCATGAGCCGGCTTGGGACTTTGAGCTGGATGGTCAAAACTTGAAAGGTCGACCAGGCTGGCACATCGAATGCTCTGCTATGAGCCGGCAAGCACTGCAGCAACCATTAGATATTCATACAGGCGGTGTCGACCTCATCTTTCCACACCATGAAAACGAGATTGCCCAGAGCACTGCTGGTCAAACTATCGACTACGCCAAAGTCTTTGCGCATAATGAGCATCTCCTGGTAGACGGTCAAAAAATGAGCAAATCGTTGCACAATTTTTACACCCTAGCCGACATACAGGCAAAAGGCTTCCAGCCACTCTCGTTTCGCTTATTGGTCTTGCAAGCTCATTACCGTACGCAAGCGCATTTCAGTTGGGATAACCTAAGCGCAGCGCAGAACCGGCTGCAAAGCTATAGGGCCATGGCCAGCTTGTACTGGCAGCCACGAGCTCATGGAGGCATAAGCGAGGTGGTGTTAGCTGAGTGTATGCAAACCATTACTAAGGCTCTTCAGGGTGACCTCAATACTCCAGCTGTTTTGAGCACGCTGAGCGCCTTAGAGGCAGCTCTTGACAAAGATGGTATTAACATGGCCTGTCAAGAGGCCTATGGGGCCGCTTTGGCCTGGCTCGACCAAACCCTGGGCTTACAGCTGCAAACAGCTGACATCTCCTCTCAGCAAAAGCAATTGATGGTGGCACGAGAAACAGCTCGGCAAGCGAAGGATTGGGCCGGTTCAGACGCGGTACGAGATCAGCTCTCTGCGCAAGGGGTTGGACTCAGAGATACATCTGATGGTACTATTTGGTTTCGCGTGCCGCATGCTTGAAAGTAGCTTCTTCGATAATCTTTTTATTGCGTAAGTACTCTAGTAGAGCAATGCGCAGACAACCGGCAACCGGTATGGCTACCAGGCCGCCGATCAAGCCACCAAAACTGACACCAATAACTACCGACATGAAGACCAGCAGTGGTGACATATTGGTGGAATTGGCTTGGATACGGGGTTGGATGAAAATATTTTCTAGCTGCTGGTACACGATGTAGTAGATCAAAATGATAGCGGCAGCGCTCGTGGAATGAAACAGGGCGATCAAGGTGATGATCAATGCACCAATCGTATGGCCGACGAGGGGGATTAAACCACAAATAAAGATGATGACCATCAAAGCCGCCGGATAATCGATATGGAGCAGTAGCACAGCCGGCATAATCAGGACTGCCGCGATGGCAGCTAACAATACCTGGCCGTTGACATAACCTTTGACGACCCCATACATTTCCTTCATAATAACATCGGCCTTGGAGTGGTGCTTATCGGGAATGACATCTCGCACGAAGGCTAGCCAGCGCGGCCCTTCGACCAGCATCATAAAGGTCAGTACCAAGATGGTAAGCAGAGCAAACACGCTGCTGCCGATCTTTTGCACGGTAGAGAAGGCTGTCCCGCCCATGTTTTTGAGGCGTTGAGAAAGTTGGCTAGAAACACTGTCTACCTGCTTCTGTAAGTGGTACTTCCGGATTAAGCGCCCGACTTCGCTATCTTGGCTTCGAAAATCCTTAACTAAGTGTGGTGCAGCGCTGATAAAAGTGCCAGTTTGACGCGCCACAGGTGGAGCTATGCTAGCGATAAAACCGCCTAATAGCAACACGATAACTAAGTAAGATAGGCTAGTGGCCAGGGCGCGACTGCCGCGGCGCTTGCCGGGCAATCGTTGACTGAGCCAATGCACCGGTGCATTGAGGGCCAAGGCCAAAAAGAAAGCCGTAAAAACAAGCAGCAAGGCATGGGCTGCCTTGCGCGTAGCCATGATTAGAGTCATGCTGGCAATAGTTAAAAGAGCAAGCCGTGCAAACGTTTCGGTACTAATCGTTACGGCGACTTCGGGTGGGCGGTTGGATTTACGGAAACTAAGCATGCTCGTATTATCTACAACTGAAGGCGTTTACGCAATGCTTGCTCGTAAATATCTAGTAGCTGAACACCGACGATGTTGACATCAAAATCTTGCGCATAACCTTCACCCCACTGGGCTGCGGCTCGGCGCATCGCACTGTCGTGCAAAAAGGTTACTAATTTGTGTGCCAGCTCACGTGCCTCGCTCGAATCAAAAAGCAATTCTGGGCGTGGCGCCATCACCGAACGGTAGCCGGGGTTGTCTCCGGCCAGCACGGCAGCGTGGCCGCCGGCCATAGCCTCCAGCAGCACAATGCCAAAACTCTCGCCACCAGTACTTGGGAAAACTGCAAGATTTGCTGAAGCATAGTAGCGAGGTTTATCTGCCTCACTGACAAAGCCATTGAACTCTACTATCTTATGCAAGTGATGTTCGTCTGCAAATTGCCTTAACGAACGTTCCAAGGGGCCTTTCCCGCAAATTACTAAGCGAAAAGGGGGTAGGTTTGGGCCAATTGTAGCGGCTGGTTCATTGGCGTTGACTAGTAAATCAACTGCTTGTAGTAGTAGCATGCAGCCTTTACGGGGCACCAAACGACCGAGAAAGAGGATAGTCACCGTGCCGTCTTGGTAGCGTTCAAATGGACGGGCTTCGTGAAAACGCTTATAGTCTATGACATTCGGCAGCACCACCGAATCTGTACCAAATATTTTGCGAGCAAAATCCGCCGCCGCCGGTGAAACACTAAGCATAGCGTCAAAACACCGTAACGAGCGGCGACTCCATAGGCCTAAGGCTTTTGTGCCCCAACTAATAAGTTTGGAGTTCGGTAAGATGTGAAAAGTACCGATAATAACAGTTCGTGGAGAAGCCAGCATGACCAGGCGCTCACCTAAAAATGGGTTATACGGTACCTGTACATGCAAGACATCAAATTGTTCTTGGTCTAAGAAAGCCCGTAATTTCCGCCGACTGGTCGGCAAGGGAATTGAAGTTTTATTGCCATTAGCCGTAACGCTGATGTTACGGCTAAGACTATGGACACCGACGATGTCCGTGCGCGCTGTCTCACCGACTAAGTAGTGCACATCATGGCCACGTGACCGAAACCACTCACCGAGTGTTAAGATGTATTGCTGGACGCCATCTGGTCTATCTAGGCCGCCGCCGTCCAGCACTAGGCCAATTTTCAAGATCTCCAGCCCGGGAGTAGCTTTACGCTCTGCCGCCATGCTGTTCGAGAGCTTCCTTGTAGAGCACTTCATAACGCTCTACCACCTGCGGATAACTGAACTGCTCGACATACTCCTTCGCCCACACATGCCATAGCTTGCGCAAAGGTTCTTCGTAGAGCAATAACTCAAGTCGTCGAGCAAATTCTGGACTATCGTGGGGGTTCACGATCGAAACAGCACCCAGCCCCTGCATAAGGTCGACATAGCCCGAGTTATTGCCGGCTACACAAATAGCACCGGTCGCCATAGCTTCCAGCAGCACAATACCAAAACTTTCGCCGTATACCGCTGGCGAGCAGAATAGATCGGCTTGCGCCAAAAGCTCCAACTTTAGTTCTTCGCTAATAAAGCCTAGGAAACTAACATTTGACAAATGTAGATCGTCGGCCAGCAGTTCCAGTTTTTCTCGATCAGGGCCATCACCGGCGATAATCAATGTAACGTCCGAGTGGCTCTGCGCTAATAGCGCATAGGCCCGTAAAAGATACTTCACGCCTTTGCGCCCTTCTAGGCGTCCGACATATAGTATGGTAATATCCTGGCCGGTTTTTTTTCGCGCCGGCGTGTGCTGATATTTCGACAGATCGATACCGTTGGGGATGATGGTAATTGGCTGCTCGGTCAAACTAGCAGCATACTCCGCACCCGAGTCCGATACGGCAGTTAACTGGTGCAAGTACTTCATGACTGATTTTAAGTACGGCGTAACGACCTTGATCACCGTCCGCGTCATCAGGGTTTCCGGCACTTTGGAGTGGAAAGTGGCAATGTTTACGCTACGAGAACGCTGTAAGAGCTGACGACTCAAAAAGGGCACCCAGGGCTCATGGAAGTGCAAAATATCAAATTGTTCAGCCTCTAAAACGGCATCGATCGTATCGTTATCGGGCGTACTAGAAACTTGAGAAGTAGTGCGTGATGGTGAGCGAAAATCAGTCGAACTGCCCATAAAAATAATATCCGGTGATTGCTCGATAGCTTCGTCACCCCGCGGCATGGGCGTAATGATACGTACTTCATGTCCACGCTCCTTTAGGCCTTGCTTCAGCGCCAGCACGACTTCTAGCACGCCACCGTGCTTATTGATGTTATACGGACAGACCAACCCGATTTTCATAGTTATGACCAGTATACCATTATCAGAGACTTCGCAGCACTCGGCGCAGTTTAGCCGGCAACAGGACATTGGCTGTTTTAGCGTCGGCGATAACGCTCGGAGCGTGACTCTTAGAATCGATCTGTACGGTTTGGAATTTACTGAAAATCACTCGCATATGCTGCTCAACCACACCACTATCAAAGTAATTATCGGCCTTGACTGATACATGCCACAAGGGCAGGTCAACTCTGACGTTACAATTGTCAAACCGCAGGAACTCCAGACTCGTATAAGCCCAAGTGCGCACGTC
>CAYTRU010000006.1:0-10190 GCA_964440265.1 uncultured Candidatus Saccharibacteria bacterium
ATTACTGCAACAGGTTACTGGTTTCGATGCGGTCGCCATACTGCGGCCGCATGCTATTTATGGTCCAGGCGACCGCACCTTGGTGCCACAGATCACACATAGAGTCAAAAACCGTCGCTTCCTGTTGCCGGGTAGTGGTGACGCCCGTTACTCCGTTACTCATGTAGGAAACATAGTCGATGCCGTTCGAAGCCTCATTGCTCAGCCACTTCAAGGCATCAATACACTAAATATTACTGATACCCAGTCAGTGACCATCAAGGCGTTTTTGCAGGCAATACTGCTACGACTAGACCCAGACATACACCTACTGCACGTCCCTTATCAGGCCGGCTTGCTGGCTGCCTATCTGATCGAAGGCTATGCTAGGTTAACTAACGCTAGCAAGACACCATTTTTGACAGTCGACATCGTCTCTCAGCTACACCATGACTCGACCATGAGTATAGATCGAGCAAAGCGACTGATCGGCTACCAGGCTGCTCATCGCTATCCGGAGGGCCTCGATGACACCTTTGCCTGGATAGCGTCTCTCGGAGGACCTGAAAAGCTACATCGGCACGATTCGCAGCTGAGCTGGAGCGGAAAGATTGCGAGCTACTAGGTTATGACGCACAAAGTAACACCGTTCTGGATTGCCATTCCCTTTTATAACGAAGAGAAGCTACTCGGCACCTGCTTGCAAGCATTAGCCGATCAAGACGATAAAGACTTCAGTGTCGTCTTAGTAGACAACAACAGCACTGATCGCTCTGCAGCTATTGCCAAAGAGTTTATACAGCAACATCCTGAACTCCACATACAACTCATTCAAGAGCTACAAAAGGGCACTGGTGCCGCAGCCGATACCGGCTTCCGTTACGCAATTCGACATGGCGCCCAGGTCATTGCCCGTACCGATGCCGATACCATGCCAGCAGTTGACTGGGTCAGCAGTATGAAACGCTATTTTCATAAAGGCGCCCGCATCGTCGGCGGTAAGCTGAAGCCCCGCAAAGACGAAGCGATCTATCGACCTTGGGACGGTATTATCGTGCCAGTCCTTGTCAGCATTGCCGAATTCGTCCCACGCTTCTGGCATCGCGGCAAGCAATATAATTACCCGATGTTCATGGTCCCAGGCCTAAATATGGCCCTTGATGCTGAGCTCTACAAGCAAGTCGAAGGCTTTCCCCGCACCAGTATCCACACGACTGACGAAGACTTAGAACTCCATCTAAAAGTCCGGCGGGTGATTCGTGGCGATCAGGCTTACTTCGCCAAGGACGTCATCGTCTACGGCTCAATCCGTAAGGTTAAAGCCTTCGGCTATTTAGGGATCCTGCTGTGGTACTGGGACCACAAGCTACAGCCGAAGCAGATCGATATACGCTAGCTGTCGTCACAATGCTACACTAAATCGGCAATTTGTAAGCAGCTAGTTTTCTTCAGCCCGGCTACGTCGTGCTGCAAAGACTTCGGTCGCCCGGCTACTAAGCGTTCTGGCTTCTTCGACTACAGACAGGTAGGATGAAAACAAGGCAGGTGGCACCATGACAACGGCTCTTTTTATCAGTTTATGTAGATGTACAGCGTACAAACCCTTTCTCATGCGAGTCAGGTCTTCCTTAAGAATCTCGCGGGATAATTGCAAAAATAACTCTCTCCGGTCCTCAGGCGACTTTTCCTGGGTGACGATAGCGTGCAGCTGTTTTCGTTTTTCAGGTTGAATGAGTAACCGGGCAGCGTAGCCTAAGGCCAAGGCACCTCTATCAAAACCAGTAGTAGTGTCGTGATTGGGGCGAGTAAGCCCAACATGTAGTTGCTGAAATTGCCGCAAACTGTCATTTTTATCTATTGTTTCCCCCTTGCCAAGTAGGCTACTAGAACCCGCCAGCCCAGCGGTGTAGCGAGGAGTGCTATGGGCTATAAGTAGTGCCAGCCTGCTCAGTCTGTGTCCGCTCGCAAGTCGATTATGTAACTCATGAGTATCCTTATCATGTTTATGCGCCAGATATTTCAAGCGCAGAGCTTCAGGTGCCTCCAGACAAATTATGGCGGCCGACGTAAGCTTCAGACCGATATCTATATCTTCCCCCAATATATCAGCACTGGCTGGCAGTACGCCTAGCTTGGGCGTTAGGGAAGCAGCAAATATACCACCAGCAACCATCATGCGCATCGTGCGGCTGCCAAGCACTTTGGCTATGCGGCTTCTTTGGCGATACTGATCGATATGCTCACGACGACTAATGTGCTCACCCAGAGCCGTATGCACAAGTACGTGCAGATGATGGCCAGCTAAATCATCTATAGTGAGTGGCTCCTCTGCTGCCTCATCAAACGAAGCACCTTGCACGAGCCGGGGTAGATGACCGACTGTCAAAGCCTCTTCGGCAGTATTCGCGTCCAGCACGTTTTCAATATTAGTGACCACCGAATCAATGTACTGCTGCTCAAGCGCATAACTTAATTGCGCCCTGGCCTTGCGCCCCCTTATAAGTGGTTTGCGCATCACGACACGCAAGTACTCTGTTCGGACCTGTGCCGTTGCCTTGTCTTGGTCTGAGGGGCCGAATATGGCTTGTTTAGCTGCCAAAATAGCATCCAAGCCACCACCGCCATCGATCAAGGCCACAGTGTCTTCATAAGTATGAACAGAGGAGCTACCTGCAACATCACAAAACAAGCGCTGCAAACGCTCGTATTGTGCTTGCTCAGCAGAAGTAGCTGCAAGCACTACGCCTGCAACGCTAGCTTGTTGAGCTGACTGTTCAGGGCCTAATTCCATATCACGCATCATACTTAAAGTACACTATACAATAAAAGATTAGATATGGCTAAGTACCTGTACTAGGAAGCGACGATACGGCAGTAGCTAAGCGGGTAACGGCAGCTATGCTTAACAGACAGCTCTATCAGCCAGGAAAGGGAGGTGGAGGTATCAGAGGAAAGCCACTGCAGCCACTCCAGCTTCTACTGGTTATCTGATTGGCACTATTAATACCCACATACATATTGCAATATCCCTTTTGCCATACTACACGCCACACAAAGGATCGACTGTTGGTGTAAGTGGTGCTCGTCACATAGGCTATGCCGGAGCAGTACCCAGTGCCACCCGAAGCGTAGTTGTAGCAAGCCGAGCTGGCAGCGTTCTGGGTAGCATAATACTGCGTGGTCCAATCTCCCGGCGCGGCACTAGCTTTTTGCGAACCAAATACGCCAAATGATCCAGCTGGCACCGCCAGCATTGCTAGCGTTACAATCGAAACGGCCAAACCGGTTTTTAGCTTTGTTAGTGGTTTCATCATATAATGGCCCTCCTAAATTATTCACTTATGCATACCTTTGCGCAACACTACGACTATGGTAATACAATCAATCAAAAATAGCTACTACCTGGTTGAGAGAAGCTACCTGAAGATAATTATAAGAATAAAAGATGCGATTAGTCAGAGTTGGCTGAGCATTATGTATCAGGGTAGAACAACATTCGTAACGACTACTTGTTGAGCGTACAGTCGTCGTAAGCGTCAGGGGTGATATCAAAGCAGTTAGTGGAGTTCGTTGTATTATCATTTCCGTGAGAGTGCCTAATGTACATAACAAAGAAGAGAGAAGCGGCAACTAAGATCAATAACGCAACAATAACTATTGACTTTTTTGATACAAGTTTCATGCTGGAAGTATAATATATTACTTATGCTTGGCTGGGGCGGAGGGATTCGAACCCCCGAATGCCAGTACCAAAAACTGGTGCCTTACCACTTGGCCACGCCCCATTGAACAGATTGAATTTTAGCGTAGTTATGCTTTCTATACAACCGTTTAAGCTGTACTGAGCAATATTAAGCGAGCAAAAGATTTTCTAATTTACAAATCGTTAAGTCTTATTATGCTTATGTATATAATAAAGTTGCCTATTATAAGTAGGATATATAAATATAGGTAAGCAAATAATCTAATGAGGGGAGCTAGCTGTAATCGTAAATCTAGTGAGCGGCTATAACGAGAAGCAGCGTTATAAGAGCAGGCAGGCCTTGGATAAGCATAATGCGCTTGCTCGCTACAAAACCGGCCGTAACGGCCGCGATGATGATGCAGCTCAGAAAGAAGATTTTAGCCTGAAAGCTAGTTGGATCATGCACTATGAGCGAGCCAACGAGTCCGGCTGCTAAAAAGAGGTTATAAACACCTTGGTTAATCGCCAGCTTGTAACTGGCCTCAGCCGTTTCAGGGGTAGTACCAAAAGTTTTCATCGTGCTGGGTTTCTTCCAGAGTATGGCTTCTAATACAAAAGCATTCACATGGAAAAGTACGATAAAGACAATGAGCCCGGTAATGGCAGCAGTCACTACAGGTTACTCTTTGGGTTTCTTAGGTTTCTTGACAGCTTTGCGTTTATCTTGGCCTTTAGACATAATGAGATAGCTCCTTATGTTTTAATTATACGCTAATACGGACAAGTTTTGGTCAGCGTTCTGAGTTTGATGGGCTCACGATCTAAGACGAAGGCATGCGTACCCCAATACTGCCGACCGGCAGCAGTCTCTTCGTCGCTGCCAGGCTGCGGCGGCCGCATCGGCCCTACCCAAGTATCTTGCAGCTCATAACTACCATCAGCATCACGTCGCAGCACAACGCTAATGTGCTGCGTAGGCAATGGTTTGCCATTTTTGACGAAACGCTTGTACATATCGCCGTGCAGGGCCTGAGCATAGAGAATCGTATCTTTATCGGAGGTCTCGACTACCGTAGCACTACCCACCGGTCGTCCCATATCTCTATCAAACGCACAGACCAGACCGGTAAGATTAATCTGCGGTAACAACTCCTTCACGAGCCCCAGTAGGTAGGGGTGTTGGGCGATGCTGGCCGAGGCCGGGGAGCCGATCAAGTTTACATAAACAGTGACGCCATTTTTGGCTTGGACAATAGGGTGCTTCATAAGATCTTTTCTCTAGTATACACCCTTATGACCATATATGAGCTATCTAGGCTGTAAACCGCTCAGAAAAGTAGTCGCCATCATGCCAAGGTGCTCAACGTTATAACCACCTTCTTGGACAAGCAGGGTGGGCAGCTGAAGATCAGCGATGTGACTAGCCAGCTGCTTATACACCGGGATAGTCAACTTAAAGCCCCCGATAGGATCTTTTATGAACGTGTCAAAGCCGACAGACACTACCAGGAAATCCGGCTTAAAATGCTGGATATCCTGGAGCGCCTGATGGAGCTTGGCGAGATACTGCTTATCGCCGGTGCCCAAAGGCATTGGATAATTTATGGTATAGCCGAGACCGGCACCACGTCCTTGCTCATCGGTGAAGCCACTGATGTGGGGATACATGACACTGGGGTCAGCATGCAGTGATACATAGAGCACGTCATCACGATCATAAAAGGTATGCTGGGTGCCATTGCCGTGGTGCAGATCTATATCCAGGATCGCCACCTTGCCTTGTGCAGATAAGTACATGGCAGCAACAGCGGCATTGTTAAAGTAGCAGTAACCGCCCATGCTATGATGCTCAGCGTGATGTCCCGGGGGTCGGCAGAGGGCATAGACAGGCTGCTGGCTCGTCAGAAGCTGCTCGGCAGCCGTCAGAGCGACATTCACGGCTTGGCAAGAAGCGACGTAGGTGCCTGGTGTGACTGGAGCGTACGTATCACTTATAAAATAGGAAGGGTAGAGCACCCTACCTTTCTCCAGCTTTTCAGAGCGTTTCTGTAAAAAATCAACGTAGCTGCGCTGATGGACAGCATATATATGCTCTATCGGAAACTCTTTTGGGGCAATAATGCGATGCTCGCCTTGCTCCCGTATAGCCTTAATAATGACCTCGGCCCGAGCCGCTTTTTCGGCGTAAGCTACTAGCTCCCCTTCGTATATTTCATGAGGTGGCTGGTGGGCCAAGTGGGCGTCTGTGTAGACAATCGTCATGCTGTTTGTGGATCAATGCTCTCTGTAATTTCATGCACTGTTTGGTTATTATAGTACCGGTTCTGTGCTCTTTTGAACAGACCCATAGCCACAAAATCACGATAGCCTACGGGAGCATGACCATCACCAACTTCCACATTCTGTAGGATTATCTGAGCGGCATGCTCACGCGGTGGTATGGTAAAGCCGACACTTAGACCAAGCAGGTCTGCCCGAGATCTAAAGTTACACTCCGCAAGTATTAACGGGCGCCGGCCAGACCGTCGCCTATCACGCAGTACAAAGGCATTCACAGCACTCAAAGTTGCGGCAGCTAAGCCTTTTCGGTAGTGATCAGGGTGCACTGCCCACTCAGTACTCTCTACAACATCAAGAGTTTTACCCCCTAAGACCGGAATTGTAAGAAGCTCAGCCATAGCCGCACTGACGAGCTGCCCCCCGCTATGAACCGCAACGAGCCATTTACTACGATCTGATCCCGGCAGTTGCTGTTCGGCCTCGAGATCTTCTCCCAGGGCAGCTATTTGATCACCTTTTTGTTCGTTACGTGCCCAGCCATGAATAGGGCCAAAAAGAGCATGTAAACCTCTATAATCTCTCTCTGGCAAGCTAGTGGTGATAATACTGCCAGCTCGAAGCACTTCAGCGACTCTTTCAGCAGGGTTACGCCTGAGGTTCACATCGGCAGTTTCGGCGTCTAGGGTTTTATCTATCATTTCTTCCACAGATACCAGGGGCTGGCGACCGGGACTATTTTGACCGAAGTAGACGAGGTTACTACCAGGGTGACCGAAGTCACCCAGAGGTATAGCTGCCTCTAACATGGCCCCAACAGGACTAGTATGGAGCTGCTCTAATAGGTCATCGGCAACCACACCTCGAAGTACTACTCGGCTAATGTCCTCGGGCTGAGCTTTGGCACCTATCGAAAGGTCACGCCAGGTAGCTTCCAGAGTTGCTGGATCAGTAAAAGGCTGGGCGGCAGTTAAATAATACCGGTCACCATTCTCACGAACTTCCGGCTCACCAAGGCCTCCGATGCTGGTAAGGGCTTGTGCTTCACTCATAATTCACTCTGTTTCCGATTAATCCAATAAAAAAGACCCTGCTGGGTGGGGCCTTTATGCATTAATGTCGGGTATTTGCATTAACGAACTGAAGCCCCAAGCTTGGTGCGCTTGGACTTCATGGTAAGTGATTCTTTCGGTAACTGCATAACAATAGCATTATAGACATCTTACGGCTCTTTGTCAAGCAAATTATGTATGGTCTGGCTAGTAGTTTTCTAGAGTAGAGGTATCACCGATGGGTAGGCCCAACTCTTGGGCTTTGAGTATGCGGCGCATGATCTTACCGGAGCGCGTTTTCGGCAGCTTGTCGATGAAGGCGATCTCGCGCGGGTAGGCATGGCCAGCCAAGTGCTGTTTGACGTGCAGACGAAGCTTTTCTTTGAGCTCATCATCTTGAACTACACCTGGTTTCGTGACCACAAAGGCCTTGATGATTTCACCCCGCAACTCATCTGGTTTGCCGATAACACCGGCTTCAATAACGTCTGGGTAGCTCACGAGAGCGCTTTCTACCTCAAAGGGCCCAATTCGCTCTCCGGAGGTCATGATGACGTCATCGACTCTGCCAAAGAACCAGAAATAGCCGTCTTTGTCTTGCATGGCAGCATCCCCGGAAATGTACCATTCACCCTTAAAGTACGAGTCAAATTTTTCTTGATTGTGCCAGATGGTTTTCATCAGTGAAGAGACGCTCGAGGCTTTGAGTGCCAGGTTGCCCTCTTCGCCGATTGGTACCGGCTGGCCATCATCGTCGATAATCGCCGCTTCGATACCAGGGAGGGGCTTGCCCATCGAGCCAGGTTTGATATCGAGTGCCGGGTAGTTGGTGATACTGATAGCGCCGAGCTCTGTTTGCCACCACGTATCGTGAAAAGCCAGGCCGAAGGCCTCCAGACCCCACCAAATTGCTTCAGGATTTAAGGGCTCGCCAACACTGCAGAGGTGACGCAAGCTAGAAAGATCGTACTTCTTCGGCTGGGTTGGTGCGGCCATCAGCATACGGATGGCCGTCGGCGCTGAGTACCAAACAGTGACTTTATAATCACGCAGAACCCCATACCAGGTTTCTGCACTGAAACGACCCTCGTACACTACCGAAGTACCACCGAGCCCCCAGATACCTAAAACGCCGTAGACTACCCCAGTTACCCAGCCTAAATCCGCCGTGCACCAATAGATATCACTATCTTGAATATCGAGAACGTATTTGGTGCTAGTAAGGGCCTGTAAAATGTCCTTGTGGCTGTGCACGACACCTTTGGGCTTGCCCGTTGTGCCCGAGGTATAAAGCATGTACGAATACTCGTCAGGCTGCATGTGAACGATTTCGAAGTCCGAGCTAGCCCTAGCCATTTCTTGATCATAATAACTAATATCATCGGCCTGTGGTTGGGTTTTGGCGCCACGTTCCACGATGATGATTTTCTCTAAATGAGGCAAATCTTTTTGAATGTTTTTGATGCGCGGATAGAGATCAGCATTAGTGATAATGACTTTTGCTTCGCTGTCGGCCAGGCGGTCCAGCAGGGCCATCTCCTGAAAAGCCGCAAACATCGTGCCAACGATAGCGCCAAGCTTCAAAATCCCCAGGAAAGCCACGTAGCGTTCCGGAATCGGTGGCAAAAAGATAAACACCCGGTCACCCTTGACCACATCCTGCGTGGCCAGCACATTAGCAAATTTATCGGTTAGCTGTTTCAAATCAGCAAAACTGTATTGTTCTTTTGCACCCTCGGCACCTTCCCATAGTAGGGCAGCCTTATCTTTGCGAGCTCCCTCGGCGTGTCGGTCAACACAGTTGTAAGCGATGTTTAACGTGCCATCGGGGAAAAAATCCACTAGTTCGCGGCCAGCTGCTTCCCATGAAAAATCTTGATAGGCTTGATCGTAATCTAGCAAGTTAGGCTTTATGGAAGTCTTGTCTATAGCTTTTGGGATTATAGCGGGTTGATCACTCATGCGACAGCAGCCTCCTGACTTTGGTGTTCTCTAATATCAACTTTCATAATACATTGGTTGGTAACCATGAGTAAGCCATAATCTTCGGCAAATTCTTCGGCTTCATGGCTATTGGCACCTTCGGCCAACCACACAGTACGGATACCGCCCCTCTCAACAACTTCACGGAGGTGTGACACCACGTCAGTCGGTTTGCGAAAAATATCGACGATATCGATATGTATGCTCAGGGGAATATCGAGTAGAGTATCGTAGGCAGTTTCGCCCAGTACTTTATTGACCTTAGGATTAATCGGAATGATCCGATAGCCCTTGTCTTGAAAGTAGCGGGCTACCCGATGGCTGTAGCGCCGGTCATCGTCGGATAGGCCGATGAAGGCAATCGTCTTGGCCTGCTCCAGAATAGCAGCATGCTGAACGGTGATGGCGTCAACTTTGATCGGCAGATCACCGGCCCATTGCCAGTTTTCGATCTCGGCTGGATCAGCACCAACACGCTTGATGTAGGCGTTATGCTCCTGCAATGCTTTTTGGTAACGATCGACCAGTTGCTGGGCTTTATCATCATCGATTACTTGATCATGGGCTGCGGTGGTGATAATTTCCATCGCCAGATGGTAACGGTCCGTTTGATTACGAATCTGCATATCGAAAGGTGTGGTGGTGCCACCCTCTTCTCGGTAGCCGTGCACTGAAAAACGTTGTGGGTTACGCACATCAAACAGCATGCTTTTGAGCGTCTCGGGGTAGCCATGAAAGGTTACTATCACTGGCTTATCGACCGTGAAGTACTTTTCGGCATCCGGAATTTGGGGGTGAAAGGCATCATCGCAACCGCAGGCCGCTTGCAAGCGAAGCATATTGACGAAACGAAGGCGGATTTCCGGTACAGCCTGCTTGACCAGCTCGATAGCAGCTAAGGCCTCTTTGGTTACATAATCGCCAATGCCGACTATCACTACCTGAGGATTTTTATCGCTAGCAAACTCCCAGACGCTCAAACCGTCACGCAAAGTGTCCTTTGCTTGCTGGTAGGTGAGCCAGCGCGGTTCAGGCGTCTTGCCGGCAGTGATGATATTCATCTGATTTTTTGAACTCATAGTTTCTTCCATAACGGCCAGCATACTATTGTCGTCGACAGGGAAGTAGGCTTTGATAAAGTCGTTGTGCTTTTCCAGCATGCCGGATACGAAGCTGGGGTTTTGGTGCGAGTAGCCATTGTGCTCCTGACGCCA
>CAYTRU010000006.1:10290-31075 GCA_964440265.1 uncultured Candidatus Saccharibacteria bacterium
TCATCCAGGCGATTGGAATACGTTTCGTCGGGCGACATCAGGCGCAAATTTTTAGCTTTGGCATTGAGAGCAAACAACTCCTTGAGGTAACCGCCAGCCATGCGCATGGCATTGGACTGGATGACACCGGGCTGCTCCAGAGTTTTTTCTAGCTGCATAGAATCTGGCAAAACAAGTGCCTTGTAGTTATGTCCGAACATATGCGGGTTATCGCCCATGCGCAGCTTTTCAGGCGGAATCAGGTCAAGAATATCCTGGACAAAGCCGGTTTCCTTACTAAATAGCTCTTCAAATTTATACGATCGCAGCCAGCCTTCCAGCGCCGCCAATTCCTCGTCGTCGCTGCGCACCGTTGGCATCACAACTTGATGCGACCGCAAGGTGCCCTCGATGGTTTCGCCGCGAATTTCTTTGATGGTCGTCCAGCCCTTGAGGCTTTTAAACAGGATCATCGGCCAGCGTGGGGAGAATTCTTCGCCAGCGCGAGCCCGTTGCTGGATATCGGCAATACGCTGATAACAGGTTTCCATGGTTTCTGGCATCTGGCGATATAGTTCATCGTCACTGCCACTAACAATAAATGGCTCATAGCCGTAACCGCTAAAGAGTTCAGTCAACTCCTGGTCACTCATTCGACCAAAAATAGTCGGACCGGAAATCTTCGTGCCATTGAGGTGCATAATCGGTAACACTGCACCACTGGTTGCCGGATCAACCAGCTTATTAGTGTGCCAGGCGGCAGCAATGGCACCAGTTTCAGCCTCGCCGTCACCGATCAGACAGATGGCTAGCAGATCAGGATTATCGAGTACTGAGCCATAAGCCGAAGCCAACGAGTAGCCCAGCTCGCCGCCCTCCAGGATCAGCCCAGGTGTCTCTGGGCTGCAATGGCTAGAAAAACCGTAGGGCCAGGCGAACATTTTACTGATATAGCCAATGCCCTTGGCATCTAGTGTGGCCTGGTCATAATACTTCTCTAGGGTGCCTTCCATAAACAGATTAGCCTGCAATCCTGGCATACCATGACCACCTCCTAGTACAAAGACGGCTTCCAAATCATGCTTTTTAATGAGTTGGTTTGCATGTGCGTAGACAAAATTTATACCAGGGCAAGTCCCCCAGTGACCAAACAGTTTTGGCTTAATGTCTTCTGAGCGCAGCGGCCGCTCCAGCAGGAAATTGTCTTGCAAATAAATCTGCGTTACCGATAAGTAGTTAGCGGCGCGTACATACTTTTGAACTTTGGCAATATCGTCTGTCTGCATGCATCCCTCATTTGCTAGTACTTTATTTGATTATAACCTGTGCTGCCGATTGTGTCAGTAGGCATTTAGCATTACTACTTAGCCTCCCGCAGACTGAGCCAGGGCTAGCACTTCGGCGACAGACAGCACCATGGTGATGCGAGTTTGATCACGGGCCACTTCATGATAACCGAATTTGGTGTAGACGGCAGCCGCGGCCGCATTAGAGACGTCTGTCTGCAGCCAGAGGCCGTTGATGTTCTCACCGCGAGCCTGTTTACGCTGCACAGCTAGTCGCAAGCTTTGCCCCATAAAGGGAAGCGCGAGATGGTGACCGGCATACCCCTCATATAAACGAATAGCAAGAGTTTCCTTAGGCATTTCAGGCATCACCATATCGATAGGAAAAGGTTCTTGGCCGTACCACATGATACCTGCCAAATCGCGGTCAGGCCCCAGCAACCAGTGGATTTCGCGACCTTTGGCCAGCCATCGCTTCAGCATTGCCGTGTCACCGAAGCGCTTCTTGGCATCATTGGGGGTATACTTGAGGATATTGGATTCGTGAGATTTTTGGATGAGCTGTTGTTCCAGTTCTGGGTCAGCACCAACTGCCAGATACTCGATAAACGGCTGCAAAGCAACATCAGCCGCTACAAGCTGCAAGCTATTCTGGGCGGGTGATGGCGATTTCATTATGTAAGTTTTTCCTGTAAAGCTAGCAGTAAATCTTCCAATTGCTGGGCTACGGCTGGCGCACGCTCGTCGGCGTCAGCCGCTTCAACCATTACTCTGGCTTTCGGCTCAGTGCCAGATGGACGAATACTAATGCGCCCATTCTCTCCGAGAGCAGTGGTTTGGGTAGCTATAAATGCTGTCACGTCAGGATGCTGCAACAAGCTTTTGTCGGTGAGCGATATATTGACCAAGCGCTGTGGCAGTAGTTCTAGTTCATCACGCCACGCCGCTAGGTTTTTACCCGAGTCTTGGACTGCCTTGAAGATCTGCAGGGCGGCTAGCATGCCGTCGCCGGTAGCTGCATGCTGCAGCAGTATGATATGACCGCTTTGTTCGCCACCCAGCGTCAGGCCAGTCTGTGCTAAACCGGCCAAAACATAACGATCACCAACGGCCGTCCTATGCAAGGCAATGCCGTGTTTTTTCAAAGCGACTTCCAATCCTTGGTTACTCATAATAGTGGCTACCACGCCGGAGTGCCCGCCTGTTACAGCTAGAATATATAACAGATGATCGCCACTAAGCGGCCGCCCTTGTTCGTCGATCAATACCAGCCGATCCCCATCGCCATCAAAAGCTGCACCGACAGTCACTTCAGCCTCTTTTGTCACTATCTCCTGGATCGTTGTGGTATCGGTAGCCCCGCAGTGCAGGTTTATATTGCGTCCGTCAGGCTGATCAAAGAGGGGCACTACGCTAGCACCTAACTTGCTAAACACGCGAGCGGCAATGCCACTGGTAGCACCATTGGCAGTATCGAGAGCAACGCTAAACGTCTGCAACGAAGTGCCCTCACAGCTGGCGATCAGGAAATTTTCATAATCCGCTAGGCGAATACTACCAGTTGAGGCCTGACCGGTACCGCGCTCCGGGATGACGCTATTGATTAACTTATTCAGGCCGGCCTCAATATCGTCGGATAGTTTACTACCCTCGCCGGTAAAGACTTTGATGCCATTATCAGTGTATAGATTATGGCTCGCTGTAATCATGATCCCAGCTACTGCATCACATTGGCGGGTCAAGTAAGCCAGCCCCGGAGTAGGTATCACGCTTAGGTTTTCAACGTGGACACCCATGCCAATCAGACCAGCCGTAACGGCGGCGGCTAGCTGGGGGGAAGACTCACGCGGATCATAACCTATCAATACCAAATCTCCAGGTTTCGTAAAGTAGGCAGCGATGGCTTTCCCGACTTGCAGGGCACCAGTATCGTCTAGTGGATACTGCCCGGCTCGGCCACGAATACCGTCAGTTCCAAATAGTGCTCTATGCATGGGTGCATTATACTATGACGTCAAAAAAGAAGGTTAGGCCTGGCCAGCGGATCCAGCATCAAGCAACCAAGTCACTAGACCACCCGCGGCCTCGATAGTTTGTACGGCCTGCACAATGGGCAAGCTAGTGTCACCCCGTAAAGCACGAGCCGTAATCCCAGCCTTAGCACTGCCAGCGACCATAATGAGGCAAGTTTCGACACCTTGCAGCGCTCGTAAAGTTAGACTAATGCGATCAGGTGGCGGCTTGGGCGCATTATGAACAGCCGTCACCAGCGATCTAGGCGACATCATGCCAGTATCGGCAGGGAAGAGCGATAGCGTATGGCCATCCTCACCCATACCCAGCCAGATATGGTCGAGACGGGGTATGCCCGGCAGTTTCTGTGGTAGCCGTAAAAGTGTCTGCTGATAGTGCTCGGCAGCGGCTTCCGATGAGAGTGTCATATCTGGCGGTAAGACATTAGTCTCAGGTATAGGCAGATGCTCTAGCAAAGTAGTCTGGGCCTGCCCCCAATTGGAGTCTGGCTGATCGGCAGCTACACAACGTTCGTCCCCCATAGCGACATAGACATTCTGCCAGTCCACTGTATCGTGATAATACCTAGCGAGCTCCCGGTAAACGTGGGCAGGCGCCGTACCACCAGCTAAAACCCAGACAGCTTGTTCGTGGGCGGTTATGGCACTATTTAAACTCTGGCAGGTAATTGCCGCCGCAGCTCGAGCAATCGCCGGTAAATCTTTTTCGATTTGAACTGTCGCCATCGCTCCCCTCCTCACAAGTAGTGCAAAGTCCTATATACTATATACCATGACTACTGAAGCACAGGCCGATATCGCCGTCATGGGTCTGGCTGTGATGGGGCAAAACCTGATCCTCAACATGAACGACCATGGCTTCACCGTGGTTGCCTTTAATCGTACCACTAGTAAAGTTGATGATTTCCTAGCAAACGAAGCCGCAGGCACTCGGGTCATTGGCGCACATTCTATCGAGGAAATGGTCGCCCAGTTGAAGCATCCGCGGCGTATTATGCTGATGGTCAAGGCAGGTGAGGCAGTTGATCAAACTATCGAACAATTGCTACCGCATCTGGAGGCTGGCGATATCATCATCGATGGTGGCAATTCGCTGTTCACTGATACTGAGCGTCGAGTACAAGCAGTTGAAGCTAAGGGCCTGCTGTACGTCGGTACCGGTGTCTCCGGAGGCGAAGAAGGTGCCCGACACGGTCCGTCGATTATGCCCGGTGGCTCGCCGGCCGCTTGGCCGCATGTCAAAGACATCTTCCAGTCTATCGCCGCTAAAATTGACACTGCTGCGGGTGAAATACCCTGCTGTGACTGGGTAGGGGAGGGTGGTGCTGGCCACTACGTCAAAATGGTCCATAATGGCATCGAATATGGTGATGAACAGCTGATCTGTGAAGCCTATGATCTGTTACGCAGCTATCTCGACCTCAGCACAGACCAAATGGCTGACATATTCGGTGAATGGAACAAGGGCGAGCTAGACAGCTTCCTCATTGAGATCACGGCTCATATCCTGGCTTACAAAGATAGCGATGGTCAGCCCCTTGTCGATCATATTCTGGATGCTGCCGGCCAGAAGGGCACTGGCAAGTGGACAGTCATCAATGCTGCTGAACTGGCACAACCCGTTACTCTCATCAGTGAGGCCCTATTCGCTCGCTGCGTGTCAGCGCTCAAAGAAGAGCGGGTGGCAGCCGCAAAGATACTGCAGGGCCCATCAGCCAAGCCGCCGACCAACAAAGCAGCCTTTATAGAGCAGATTCGGCAAGCTCTCTACGCCGCCAAAATCGTCAGCTATGCCCAGGGCTATATGCTGATGCGAACAGCTGCTAGCGAATACGGCTGGCAACTCAACTACGGCGGCATCGCTCAGATGTGGCGTGGTGGCTGCATCATTCGTAGTCGTTTTCTTGGTGATATTAAGAGTGCCTATGACACCACTCCCGATCTGACTAATCTGCTCCTCGACCCCTTCTTCACGAAAGCCATTGCAACCACGCAAGCCGCCTGGCGAAATGTTATCGCCAGTGCTGTGCAGGCCGGTATCCCAGTACCAGCCATGAGCAGTGCCATAGCTTTTTATGATGCCTATCGCACAGCAAATCTCCCGGCTAATTTGCTACAAGCCCAGCGTGACTACTTTGGTGCCCACACCTACGAACGCCTGGATCAACCGCGCGGTACGTTTTCCCATACCAACTGGACGGGTCATGGTGGTACTACTAGTTCCAGTGCCTACAATGCCTAGCCAAGGCTTTTGCGTAGTACCGCCATGCGAGTAATGAGTTCCGTTTGTGCCGTGCTGTCCTGACTCTGTAGCACTTCTGAGCTCAGCTTCACATGCTCTATTTCATCAGGCGTTTGCGGTCCGAACTGGACGCCAAGGATTTCTTCGGCAACAGTTATGTCAGTATGAATCGCCTGCCAAGCCTCATTCTGCTGAGCCAAGGCAGCTAAATTATCATGGTTCAGGTAGCGACCGGCAGCCTCCAAATCGGTGGTCAGACCATGATATTCAGTCTTTAATAACTCCAGCTCAGCGGGTTCCAGCTGGCCTAGGGCACGGCCGATACCGATAAACTCCGGTGGCACACCAAGAGAGTAAAAACCAGCAGTAAAGGTGATAGCTCGTGGCAGCTTTTGCTGGCCGGAAGACCGAGAATACGCTAGTAAGCCAATGTGCTGACGACGATCTCGGCGGCGAGGTATAGCTTTAAAGAAGGGCTGCATATCAGGAATAATGCTGTCCAACGTCTCTTTGTAAAAACCGGCTGCCACTTTGCTGATATTAATGAGCTGTGTTTGCTCAGCCTCTGTAAAGATACGGGCTCGAGTAGTAGGCAGGGCTTGCTCTAAGTGGGCGATGGCGGCTTTGACCTCCTCAAGAGGGTGGTCATAACGAAATGAGGACTGAACGGTAACAGTACGTAAGCCAGGCAGCTCTGCCATGAATTGGTCGACTGTGGAGGGGGCCAGCCCCCCCCGAAATGGCAAACTGCCCGGGCCAGCAAAAGGAAAGACCGGAATACCGCTCTGGGCAGCAAACTGCTGAGATTGCGAAATGGCTACTTTGTTGGCAATCAGGGTAGCCAACCGGCCAGCAGTAAGGGCGGGGTCAGAGCAGGCTATAAACAACCGCATGTACTCAGGCGGTCGACCGAAGTGAGCAGTATGTAGCTTGACATATTCCGTGAGTAATTCGCCTACAGCCTGTTGGCTTTCTACACTTTCGACTAGGGGAATCATTTCTAGATGATTGTTGTTAGGCTGCTGGTCTGGCGTAAAATCTTCGGACTTAAATTTTGCCAGCTTTTCAAATAATTGCTGCATATGTATGAGCTGCTCAGCTCGCTCGGTCATTGGCAGAATGACCTCAAACAGGGGTCGCTCAGAAAACTGTAAGTCATGTGCGAAATCTTCGCTACTTAAAATTACCGTCATGGCTTGCAGCAGGTTATAGCCCTTTTCTTCCCAGGTATTGGGGATACGAAATGTCAAGAATTTATCACGGCCGAGTTGATGCTCTTTGAAATAATCGTGGTAGTCGCTAAACAGCCGATCGATAACGGCGGCATCGGCGTGCTTACCTTCCCAATCCCACATGTATTCGCTCACACCTAGGTCTTGGAAACAAGCTACCGCTTCAGCAACCTCCTGATAGGTGCTAATGAAAGCCCTCCCGGCTTCATCCCAGTAAGGTGCACTAGCATTATCAGGGTGTTGCGTGGCAATGGTGGGCGGAATTTTTCTCATGACCGGGCTGCTCCCTGAGCGACAAATTGAGTTAACTGCTGCAAGGCTGATTGCAGGGTCACTTCATCGGCGGTATAGGTGAGGCGGGCGAAACCAGGCGCACCGAAGGCCTCTCCAGGGACTAGGGCCACACCAGCTTCGACGAGTAAACGCTCACACCATTCGGTACTGTTATCAGTCAGGCTACGCAGATCTAGAAAAATATAAAAAGCACCTCCAGGTACATTACAGGTTATCCCTGGAATGTTTGACAGTCCGGTAACTACTACTTCGCGCTGACGTTTCAGGGCATCGATGGTGGTCTGTGGCGGACGATCATGCCGTCGCATGGCCTCCAGGCCCGCATATTGACTAGGGACAGCAGCGTTCGCACAGACATGGCTCAGCAGGCTAGTCGCTGCCATCGCTACGGAGCGTTCGGCAATCAGATAACCGATACGCCAGCCAGTTAGCGCCTGACTCTTGGAGAAACCATTGACGATAATCAGTTGCTCAAAACCACAGGCTGGTGTCGGTGTAAAATCATCCTGATAGATGAGTTTGCTGTAAATATCATCAGCAATTACCATCACTCCTGAACCTTTTAATAGCTTGGCAAGTGTACGCAGAGCAGAGGCTGAGAAAATCGTACCAGTTGGGTTCTGGGGTGAATTAATAATAATCGCTTTTGTCTGCGGTGAGAGCTTAGCAGCGATAGCGTCTGGATCAAGGTCGTAGGCTTCTGTCAGAGGCACTTCGACAACTTTTCCACCGGCTAGTTCAATCAACGGATGATAGGTGGTGGTCCAGGCTGGCGTTGGCACGATAACCTCATCACCAGGATTGAGTAATACCTGAAAGCAAGCAAACAGCGCCGGTTTGACACCGGCTGTTACGACTACATTCGGCGCTTCAATCCAGTCTAAGCCATAGTAAGTTCGGGATTCAGATGCAATCAACTCGCGTAGCTCGGGCAGGCCAGCTACTGGTGTATATTTATTTAAGTGTAGTGTCTGAGCGACAGCTTCCTGGATGTATGATGGTGTCTCCGTCGCCAGCTCGCCAGCCGTCAGGTTATAAACTGTCTGACCCTCAGCCGCCAATTGCTTAGCCCGCGCGTTGAGCGCCAAAGTCACACTCTCGTCTAGGCCGTTCATGCGGTCCGCTAACTCAATCATATAGCTCCTAGTATAACCTGTCGCTCCTAACTTCGCATATAAAAATCCCCTCGCGCTTGCAGCGGAGGGGATTTTATTTTATTAATCTATCTGTTTTAGAGACTGTTCGACAAGCGACGGCGGTGCGCTAGAGCGGCGAAGACAGTTACTGCACCGAAGACGCCGGCCACACTACCAGGGCCCGTATTGACCAACGTAGTTGGACCTGAGGTCAAGGTAGTAGTCGGAGGGGTTGTCGGAGGAGTAGGGGGTGTCACCGCAAAGGTCACTGGCTGTTGGCAAGCCGGGCCGGTGTCAGTGATCACCTGAGCGTCGTCTATCCCACGTCCGTCGGTTACTACTTGCGCATCTGTTTGTACATCGGTTCCTGGCTGACCGTTGGTAGTGAAGCTGGCTAACACACTGACCGTGTAGTTACCGTCGGCAGCGTACTGGTGAGTCTGGCCAATTACGCTCGCAGTGGTTACTTTTGCAGTGCCATCACCCCAATCGATGACTGCGTCTCGGAACACAGCGCCGTTGCTAGCAGTAGTCTGAAAGTCAGTGACTTTGACCGTACGGTTCTCGGCACTCTGGAGTGTCAAGCTGGTACATTCAGCTGCTGGAGCTGGAGCCACGGTAACTGTGGTTTTACAATTAGCACTAGTTACTGCTTGCAGGCCAGTTGACGGCACATTTACACTTGCGGTACCAGTGACATTATAGGTACCCGGGGCTGCATAGACATGACTGGTAGTAGGCGTGTTTTTATCCGTACTGACACTCGATGATCCATCACCGAAGTCAAAGCTGTAACCTTCGACAGTAGCACCGTTTGAAGCGCTAGCTGTTATCGCAAAGCTGTAGTTAGTTCGTGATAGTGCCAGGGAGGTCAGTTTGTCACAGCTAAAGACGGGCTGCTGTGGGGGTACACACTGTGCACTGTCGGCAGGAATAGCTGGGTTGTACTTACACATCGGGGTAGGTGGTACACAGTTAAGGGGCGGCGCAGTGTAGTCCCATCGCTCCCCTGAACTGCTCAACAGTATGAAGTGCTTGGAGCTAGTACCATTACCGAACACCGCTGCACCATTCAGGGTTGGTGTTCCGGCCCCAATACCATAACGTACCCCTGTTGAATAGCCAGTGCTGTCTATCGGTCCTCCCTGAGCAAGTATTTCCTGGCCTTCGGCAACATTATTATTATTAGCGTCAAAGATAAGCTGGAAGTATTTGCCTACCAATGCCGGGGAATCGCCCCAAATCCGATCACAAGTAAGATCCATGCTTGGGCGGCCAGCAGGCGGCAAGGTGATGTGTGGAGTAGTCCAAATTGGTGTGGGTGTAGTGGGAGTAGGTGGGGGAGGAGTATTAGGGGTCGCCTTCACCGGGTTACCGCAGGCTTTAATGATCGCGAACTGGAAGACACCATCCTTGATAACGACAAAGGCATCTAGGCTAGGGCTCTTGAAAGAAACGCTGGGAGCTCGGGTGTAGAAGGTTACACCGTTTTCGACATGTTTGGTACTGCCGGGCTGGATATCTTGCCTACCGGCGGTTATAGCATTCGTAGCCACTTCTTTACCATTTTGATCTAGTACCCGTCCTCCAGCCGTTACGGTACCGCTGACAGCTGTAGTATGGAGATTGTTGATCTCATTGTGGTCAATACCGAAGTAGTGATAAATGGTCTGCACGCTCGGGTTATTGTCGTAATTAGACTTAACTTCTGCTGTCGTAAAGGCGCCACAATGTATGACGGCGTTATTATCACAATCAGGCTGATCGGCTGCTGAAGTAGCCTGGAATAGACTGGATACCGGCATACAAATCATCAGGCCAACAGCCAAACTGATACCGATATCTTTTATGGTCCTTGATAATGTACGGGCATTTATAAATTTCATCGCTACACTCCCGGCGCATACTACGCCTTTTAAGCTTACTTTCCACCCCTGGTTCTGCTGCCAGTTATTCCAGGATTACTTGTATAGTAGCACAAAATATATAGTAGGTCAAGTATATTTTAAACAATGCTTACGGTTACACGTAGTATACTTAAGAGTACATGAAGAAGATTGCCGTTATCGGAACAGGTATTATGGGTAGTGGTATAGCTGCGAACTATGTAAAAGCGGGCTACGAAGTGATTGTTTGGAACAGGTCACCTGAAAAGACCGACGCTTTGCAGCAAGCAGGTGCGACGCTAGCTAGCAGCCCGCGGGCGGCCACCGAGCAAGCCGAGATTATTTTTGAAGTCACGGCTAATGATGGATCGTCACAGACCGTCTGGCAGGGCAAGCAAGGTATTTTAGCTGGAGCTGCAAGCGATAAAATATTGATTGCTAGCGCTACGCTCTCCACTGATTGGACTGGCCGCCTTAATCAACTATGTGCCGCCTTGGGTTTTACCTTCCTTGACATACCGTTGACTGGTGGCCGGGTAGCCGCTGAAAACGGTACATTAACACTTTTAGTTGGCGGCGATGAAGGGCACTTTGAAGCACTCAAACCAGACCTCAGCCCCATCAGTTCTAAAACCTACTACTTCGGTTCGACCGGATCTGGCATGAAATACAAACTGATTCTCAATAGCCTCCAAGCCGCCCACATTGCAGCCTTCGGTGAAGCTATGAAACTGGCAACCGCTCAGGGGCTTGATCCGACCAAAGTTGGCTCGGCCTTGTGCGACCGTCCTGGCGGTATTATCACGCAACTGGCCTGGACCGCTTATCAGCAAGCTCATCCGCCACTCACCTTTTCCGTCGACTGGATAACCAAAGATCTAGAGTATGCGCGACAATTGGCCGGGCACCAAGCTTTGCCGATTTTAGATGAGGTGTTAGCGTCTTACCAAAAGGCGCAGGCTGCCGGGGCCGGCGACCAAGACTGGGCTTCTGTTATTAAACCTGCATAGCGTGTCGGGCAAAAGTGCATCTGTGCGGTGTATACTATACAGATAAGATATGGCTGAAGTAATTATCTCTGCAAACAAGGTGACAAAGCGCTATGGCGGCGATATTCTGGCTGTCGATAGTATCTCATTCGAAGTGAAGCGGGGCGAGATTTTTGCGTTTTTAGGGCCAAATGGAGCAGGTAAAAGCACTACCATCAAGATGCTGACTACCATGCTTAGGCCGACGAGTGGCACGCTGAAGTTGGCCGGACACGATGTCACCAAGGATCAAAGCGCTGCCCGCAAAGCCTTTGGCATCGTTTTCCAGGATCCCAGTTTAGACGAAGAGTTGTCGGCCTATGAAAACATGGAATTGCACGCCATATTATATGGCCTGGCAAAGGCTCAATATCAACCTCACATCGAGGAATTGATGCAGCTTGTAGAACTTTGGGGGCGCAAAGATTCAATGGTCAAGACGTTTTCCGGTGGCATGCGTCGGCGCCTAGAGATTGCCAGAGGCTTGCTGCATGAGCCGCAGATACTATTTCTAGATGAGCCCACCCTCGGTCTCGATACCCAGACCCGTAACCTGATGTGGGAATATGTCCAGAAACTAAGCCGCGAAAAGGGCATGACGATATTCTTTACCACGCATTACCTAGATGAAGCCGAAGCCGTGGCTGAGCAAATTGCCATTATTGACCATGGCAAAATCACGGCTCATGGTACGACAGCCACACTGTGCCAGCAGACCGGCACCAAAACCTTGGAGCAAGCCTATTTGAAGCTGACCGGCGAAACACTGCGCGACGAATCCAGCAGCGGCAACAATGGCCTGAACTTTAGAATGTCTCTGCGCAATAAAGGGCTCAGGGGCTAACATGGACGTCCTGTATGTCCTCTGGCTTCGGCAGATGCGGCGTTATGTGCGCAGTCGTTCGCGTGTCCTAGGCGCCTTCGGACAGCCTATCCTTTTGATGCTAGCGCTTGGTTACGGCATCGGTGCTATTTACCGTAAGGCTGGGCAGGGCGATTATTTACAGTTCCTGGTACCAGGCATCATCACCCAAACCATCCTTTTGTCAGCGGTGTTTTGGGGTTTGATTATCTTGCAAGACAAGCGTTTTGGCTTTCTGGCGGAACTGCTAGTCACCCCGGTCAGCCGCTTGCGCATTCTGGTAGGTAGCGCTCTCGGCGGCGCAACTATTTCCATGCTACAAGGTATTTTTATACTGATCATTGCTACCGCTTTTGGCTTCCGGCCTGCTAATTGGTTGATGATCGGCCCGGCGCTGCTGGTCATGTCGCTGATGACCATGGCCCTGACCTTTTTTGGAGCTGGCTTGGCTTCGATGGTCGAAGATTTCCAGGGCTTTCAAGGGATTAATAACTTTCTGGTGCTGCCGCTGTTTTTCCTATCTAGCGCTCTATACCCGTTGACCAATATACCAACCGCCCTAAAAGTGATCACCAGTCTGAACCCTGTGACCTATATGGTTGATGCGCTGCGTCACTTACTGGCCAATCAAGGGCATTTTGGATTTGGCTTGGATTTAGCCGTTATTGCCATCACGTTTATGCTGGCTCTAGCCTTCGCCGTTAACCGTTTCAACCGCGTCCAAATATAGTCCTCTAGTGCTATGTCAGCTCCACCTCCCTCTAATCTCTAGGCAATTGCTGCAAATACCGTACGATCTTAGGGCAAGCACCGCGATCATTGCAAAGATTTGGCCTCTTTCGTAGGTGTAATCGGCACATTGAAAATTCGCGTGCGATATAAGTAAAAGTTCCAGATAGTAGTCACGCCCAGCGCCAACGTCCGGCAAACCATAGCCGGCATGAAGTGGACAAGCAACTTCGTCACCAACAGTGTAAAGCCAAAATTACATAAGACCAGACAGGAAACGGCAACCATCTGAGGCAGCAAGATACGGTGATGTAGCCGCTTGTCATGAAAAGTCACAAATTTTTGTAATCCAAAAGAGATAACGAGCCCGAACCAAAAGGCCAGCCCTACTGCCCGTAAGTCGCTCGCTCCTTCATGCTTCGCTACCGCAATCACCAATAGCTCAAAGATATACACACCGCCACCGATAAGCAAATAGCGCTGTTTCGGCCCTTGGGGCCAAGGTGGACGCTTGCTCACAAACGTACCGACGCCTCCCGGTCGATGATATATAGAGGCCGATTCTGCGTTTCGCTGTGGATATGGGATAGGTATAGCCCGATGATACCCTGAGACATCATAAGTATGCCTACCAGGAACATCAGTACTACCATGAGGTAGGCACTACCGGTAGCGTGCCACCGAAGGGGATCACCCAACAACCAATTACCAAACATAGTTACTCCTAGTAAGATAGAACCGGGCAAGATGATGGCGCCGATATAAGCGGTAATATACAGTGGCGAACTGCTCAGCGATATGACGCTATCAATGGCCAGTTTACAGAGCTTACCAAATGAATAACCCGACTTATCATGCAAACGCGGTTTTGCCCGAAAGGGTATGTAGGTTCGCTCATAGCCTAGCCAATCGATCAGACCACGCGTGATCCGGTTGTGTTCAGTCATGCGCATAAAATCTGCCTGCACTGTTTGATCAATCAAGCGAAAGTCAGTTGCGCCGGGCATTAACTGCAGCTTTGTGACACGATTGAACAAGTTATAGAAAGCCCTGGAACCGAGACGCTTTATCAGGCCCTCGCGCTGATTCGCAGTCCGCAGCCCGATGACCACCCTACTACCAGCCTGCCATTGCTCAATAAAACGGGGAATCAGCTCGACCGGATGCTGACCATCGGCATCAAGCGTTACGGTAGCCACCCCATGAGCCGCGTGAATACCAGCCGTAGTAGCGATTTCCTTACCAAAATTTCTCGATAAGCTCAGTACTCTGACTGCTTTATCGGTGGCCGCTATAGCTTGCAAGCGCAGCGGGGTCTGATCGGTACTGCCATCATCGCAATATATAATCTCAAAATCAAAACCCTTTAGAGACATAAGCTGCTCCATAAGCGCCGTATGAAAGCCGGTCAAACCTGCTTGCTCATTGTATAAAGGCACCACTATAGAAATGAGTTGCGAAGCTGAGTGCGTAGTCATAAATTAAACCAAGTATATAACTTCAGGCAAGTTCACCATAATTATTTACAGACGGCTATAGCGCGGCTCAAACAGTTTACGCCGCTGGCAGACTATGAGCGCTAAGACCCCGATACCGAGCGGCACCCAATAGCTAACTAGCCGATATAGTAAGGCAACAGCCAAAGCTGAGGCATCACTCACCCCATAAGCCAAAAAGCCGGTTACCATCGCTGCCTCAAAACCACCGAGCCCACCTGGGGTTGGGGTAACTGCCCCAGCACCGACACCAAATGTCAGAATTAGCAAGGTCACTAGCAAGGGCACATGGATGCCAAGTGCCCATTCGCAACTTGCTAGGCAAAGTACATTGCACACTGTCAAAGCTCCAGAAGTCATCAGAGCGCCGGCTAGTGAACCTGGTCGACGTCGATAACGCAATAATTGTCGACCCATCTCGCCTGCCACTTTCTGAAAGCGGCTGCGGCCCAGCACCAGACCAAGTAGCCCCACCGCTAAGCCAGTGACAGCGATAGCTTGCAAAGCAGGAACAAATGAGTGATCAGGCATCCCGCTCGCTATAGCTAGATGAGTTGGGAAGATTAGTAAGACCAGGACGACTACTAGTCCATGGCCTATAAAACCCAGACAGTTATTGATAGCGACTACGCTAGCTGCTTGGGTCAGGGTATGACCCTCACGCTTTAAGTACAGGTAATTGGCACCGAGAGCACCGACACCGGCGGGCAACAGACGATTGATACACATAGCCGCTAATTGCACCAGCAGTGTTCGTCCAAAACGTAGCGGTCGTACTGCCAGCAAGCAATACGTCGCCGCGGCTGCTAGGTAGGTGGCAGCTGTCAAGCCAATGGCCGCTACTACAAAACCAGGTCGGGGATGGCGAAGCAGCTGCCAGCTTGAGCGAAAATCTCCAAGCTGCGGCACCAAAACATAGGCAGCAATCCCGCCAAGTAGCACTACTACCAGGTGACGGCGCGTTGGTCGAAAGCTTAGCTTAGCTTGGCTCATATGGTTTACCCTTGATTATCACTAACTATCACGAGGAGTACAAGTTCTGCACAGTGGTTAAAGAGTTAACCGGGTGTTGAAAATCTTACGCACGCCACTAGTAAGGTGTGTTTTAATGTACAGGCATGGAGATTTACAAACAACAGGCCAGTACGTCAGCATCTGCTACGGATCAAATCCGACTAAAGGCACACATTGTGCAGCAGTATATGCTTGTCGCAGCGCTGTATGTCGGCTTAATCTTTTTACTGCCACCCAATCTCCAAATGCTGCATGTCTACCATATGACGGCAATCGAATATCGAGTCATCTTGTTTGCCATAGCCCTACCTTCTTTAGGTGTCTGGCTAGCGGCTTTTATAGGGTACTCCCGCTTACAGCAGTATGCCGCCTACATTTATAAAACTCCTGAAGGTATACATTTTGAACGACTGGCTCGGGGCTGCCTCTGGCTGGCTTGGAGCTTACCGGTGACTATCATTACCCCTCTCGTACTGAATGCAGCCACTAGCCGTTGGCCACACTTTCACCCCACAGCAGTTATCCTCACTAATTATCTCAATCTCCTTATACCCCTAGTTGCCTTTAGCGCAATCGCAAATGCTTCTCGTGGCCTACTCACTAAGGCACATGTTAAGTTCAGCGTAACTCACACTCGTTTTATTGTGTTTGCTTTTATAGCCTTCGGCGTTCTCTACTGTTTTTTGACCTTCCAGCGCTTTGACTTAAGCAGCCTCAGCTCCAGCCATAACCCTTATTTCCTTCCTATCTGGTTGATGGTAGTAACAATTACCATACCCTATTTGTACGCGTGGTTTATTGGTATATTAGCCGTTTATGAAATTACTCTTTTTAGCAAGCACGTGCAAGGTGTCTTGTATCGGCAGGCCGTCCGCCTTGTAGTTGGCGGTTTATTAGCCGTCATTTTGAGCTCCATAGCCTTACAATACGTGAGCAGTATTGTTCCGCGCAGTGGTTATCTCGTTTTGGACTATCAGGTAGTCGTAACTGCACTCTGCCGTATAGTCGGCGGCGCCGGTTTTATACTGCTAGCGATCGGTGCCAGCCGTTTACGAAAGATTGAGGAAGTCTAATCATGGGCACCCCTCCGTCACCCTCGTTGTATGACCAAGTGGTACGCATTACGCATGTCTATTTAGGGCCAGCTGCCGATCGGTTCATAGCCCGCCAAGTGGAGAACCATCTACATAAGCCTATCCATGAACTGTCGCAGACTGACTTACTACGTTTGATTGATTGGATACGCATTGTGGTGTCTTTACTGACGGAGGATAATGAGATAATCGAAGAATACGTCGGTGAACTGACAAAATTAGCTGGTACACAATCTACGCCGAAACGTTCCTAAAACGAGAACTTATCAATATGCCGCCTCCAAATAAACTACCAGGTTCCAACGCTCGTACACCGCATGAACAACAGGCGGAGACCGAAGCCTTGTTTACCAGCATCGGCGACGGAGCCATTTCTACTGATGAGTTCGGTCGGATTACGCGGGTGAATCCAGCAGCTCAAAACTTGCTGGGCTATAGCGAAAATGAACTCTTGGGTACTTGGTTTCCCAAAAAAATTATTGCTGTCACGCTAGATGATATGCCGATCAACCTAATTGATCGGCCCATCACCAAAGCCTTTCTGACGGGCCGTCCGATATCTGAAAAAATCTATTATCGATGCAAAAACGGCCAAAAACTGCCAGTTGCCGTCAATATCTCACCTATTTTATTAGCGGGCAAGCCCTTAGGGGCCATAGAGGTATTCCGGGACATCACGCTGGAACAAGAAGTTGATCGTATGAAAAGTGAATTCATCTCCTTGGCCTCGCATCAACTGCGGACACCGCTATCAGCGATCAAAACCTATACCCATATGTTGTTTGATGGCTACATGGGCGAGCTCAATCCAGAACAAAAAAAATCACTTAACACCATAATTGGCGCCTCAAACCGCATGAATGAACTGATTAGCACCCTGCTGAACATAACTCGCCTCGAGAGTGGTACCATCACCGTTACACCAAAATCACTGCAATTTGACAAAGTAACCGAGGAAGTGCTCAAAGAGCTCTCATTTTTAGCCGATAGTAAGTCAATTGAGCTAGTTCTGAAATCTACTCCGAAAACTGGTATTCGCTTGCGTGTCGATATGCTTATCGTGCGGGAGGTCTTAAGTAATCTGGTTGCCAATGCCATTAAGTACACCCCTGACTCAGGAAGAGTTAGCGTCCTTTTACGAGCTCGTAGCCGAGATATACTAGTAGAAGTAAAAGATACAGGGTGGGGCATTCCGACCTTTGCCCAAGACCAGATATTCAGTAAATTTTTTCGAGCTCAAAATGTTATTAAGCGCGAAACCACCGGGACGGGTCTGGGGCTTTACTTAGTGAAAGGTCTCCTAGAAGCGCTTGGTGGCAAAATTTGGTTTGTCAGCAAAGAGGGCAAAGGCACCAGCTTTTTCTTCACCTTACCCCGCAAACCAACGGCCACGCCTGTACTCAAAAATATCTCAGAGCCGCTGGACTAAATTTTGTAAGAAATTCGATAGAGATACTGTATACCTCTGTGCTATTATTCTACTTATTGTGATTGTGCTATAAATAGAGTAAACAATCGATAGGGAGACTGCCCGTGGCCCGTATATTAGTAGTAGAAGATGATCAAGACCTAAACAAAGCCTACAGTATTATCCTACGTCATGAAGGTCATGAGGTAGTGGAAGCCTACGACGGCAAAGAAGCACTCGATAAATTGGAAAACTTCGAGCCAGATCTAATCTTACTGGATCTACTCATGCCAATTATGGGCGGCTTAGAGTTTTTGCAAGAAAGCAATCTGACTACAAAACATCCAGCCGTCAAGGTCCTGATTTTTACAAATATGGAAAATTCTCCGGAAGTCAGTGCCGCCTACAAACTAGGAGCTCACCGCTGTATTATCAAGTCGTGGACCGCGCCGCATAATCTGGCTCGGGTGGTCAGTGATACCTTAGAGGACAAAGACAAGTCTAAAAAACCCTCCAAGTCTAAGACTTCCAGCCCAGCCTGAAGTCTAGGCCATTTTCATATCTGCAATAAACTGGTCGTTCAGCATTTGCGTTAAGCGACCTAGGTTTAAGGAGTAAGGCAAACCTTTTCCATAACTAATGACACCTTTGCCTTTGAGTTTATGCAGTTCGGTAGCCGCTGTTTCCCGTGTGAGGCCCGTGAGATTAGCGAAATCTTGATGCTTTAGATCAAGGGTTATTTCAATGATGCGTCCATCGGTTTCTTTACCATGATTAAGCGCTAGGTAATGCAGCGTATACACCAGCTTGTCGCTCGCACGAGAATGTTGCAGAGCATTAAGACGCAAAGAGCCTCCTAGTTGATCAGCCAATAAACGTTCTAGCTCTTGATAGAGCAGCTCGGGACGTTTTTTTATAAAGTCTACGAATTCAGCGCGGTCTACCAAATATACTTCGACCGTGGGCGTGAAAGCTTCATAATAATAAATGGCGCTAGCCATCTTGCCATAGATCCAAGTTGCGGGAAAGGCATACTGGGTAGCATAAAAAGCAACCGGTTTTTCGTCACCCTCGACACTTAAGTTGTAGGCCTTGACAATGCCTTCCTTCACCACATAGGCGTTGCGAGGTGCTTCACCTTGAAATATCATAATCTCGCCTTTTTTGAAACTGCGAGTTGGATGGCGCTCCAAAAAAGCCTGCAGGTAATTGACAGCTACTTGATCGCTCATGTACCAGTTATCATACCATGCTTCGGCGTATTTTACGCTGTACTTACTGAGATGAAGCTGCAGTTGGCGTAGTAGCTTTGGGCGCCTGATCGGTGCCAAGCACTATGATGAAGTCAGCGTCATAAACCCGCGCATAGGGATTGGTGGTGGTCACATGACTGCCAAACAGGTCTGTGAGACGGGATTTGGTGGCTGGTTTCTTAGTTGCGGAATTATCGATGATAGTTGTAGTAGCTCCTGCATTGCTAGCATCACCCACGGTAGTCACCATAATATCCTTGTCGGTCAATTTTTTCTTAATCTGAGTAGCTAGACCGTTTACGGTTGTCCCGTTCAGCACGACTACTGTGGCACCTTCTTGGACTACCGGGTCGGAAGAAGTATGTTTAGTAATAAAAGCCTGAATATCACTAAAATCATCGATCCCCGCCATAGGGATGAGAGCTGATTGACCCTGAGGCGTATTGTAGCCTACAAGCAGGCTTTTCCCGTTGGCATCGTTGAGGCTGAGGGACTGAATGCTGTTGGCATCAATTTTTTTAGTAAGGTCGTACAGACGCTGCACTTCCTTAGCCTTAAAATCATCTTTGACGTTGTTGCCGATAGAGTCCAAGAGACCAGTCAACTTAACCGGATTAGCTAAAACGCCCACCGACACGGCTTTGGCCTTGAGGGCTACCAACATCTGGCGTTGGTGCTCGGTACGGTCAAAGTCACTGCCAGCGAAACCATAGGATCGGTAGGAATCGCCACGAGCCCGTGCCAGATCCAGCGCCTGTTGCCCATTCAAGTGATGCGTCCCATTCGTTAGTTTTACTAAAGGCCCCTTGGTCTCCCAGTCGATATTGGGGTCATACAGACCTCGCGGGTCACTGCTTTTAATAGTCAAATCGATACCTCCGACAGCATCAACTGACTGCTTAAAGGCCTGGTAGTCAATGAGGGCATAGTAGTCAATCGGTATCCCTAAATTCTCGGTTACGACCTGCTCCAGCTGCCCCATACCACCAATCGGATAGCCAGCCTCATTAAAGCCTTCATCTTGGCCAGTCACATACGCACCGTTGATTTTCTGGTGCCCGCTCCGCCCGACGTCAACCCATAGATCACGCGGTACACTGAGCAAAAAAGCCTGATTATGAACGGTATCAATACTCATAATCATGATGGAATCTGTCAAATTAGCGCCATCATGCCCAGGGTCGTCAGCCGAGTTACCCGCGATTAAAATATTGACGCGACCGCTGTCCTCACCTTTGAGTTTGGTAGTCTTTAGAAGGTCTAAAATACTACCGCCGAACAACTTATGAGCATTCCATAGAAATTTGCCACCTACGTAGCCGCCTACCAGCAGTACAAGGATAAATAGGGTAATAACTACTCGTTTAAGACTAATTTTTCGGAGGAAACGTCGCCGGTCACCGGTTTTTTTAAGTTTTTTGACTGAAGGCGCTTGCCCCGCAGGACGACGCGGACGCTGACCGACTTCCGGCTGGTAACTAGGCAATGTCATACCAACCGCCGGAAACCGTGACGCTTGGTTGGCAGCCATAAAGACATCCTGAATCGGACGTTTACCCGTAGTAGGAGCGGGTAACGTCAACGGCTTGTGGTGAGGCTGAGAAGGGGGTTGTGGCGACATTGATAGTACCGCCCATTATACCGCTTATGGGTCGCCCATGCGAACCTTTTTGCTTAGAATTTTCAGATTTGTAATAATCCCGTCGGGAGTTAACATACAAATATCCCTAAACCGTTGTAGCATCGCTTTTAAAAGCACAGGCTCAGGAGACATACCTTGGCCTAACGTGCAGATAGACACGATTCAGGTATA
>CAYTRU010000007.1:0-30541 GCA_964440265.1 uncultured Candidatus Saccharibacteria bacterium
GCTGATGCCAGCAGATTTAATCTGAAAGTGATTCCAAGCTATTGATTAGAAAACGCTTAGTGATCAGCTACTAGGCCGACATGAAATGGTGACCTGTATCTTTGTCAACCTGTTCTTCACTCGCTGTCTTCCTGGGCTAATCAGTGGACACCGGCGGCGGTATCGTAAGCGTCACGATATTGCTAAATGGCGAGGCATTACCTGCGTCATCAAGCGCCCGAACCTCATACTGATAACTCCGGCCCGGAACTACTACATTACTACCATAATCAGTCCAAACGCTTGAGCTGGCAGGAATAGTAGCATAGAGCACATTATCTTTATAGATCTGGTAGCTCGTGACCCCTACGTTATCGGTAGATGGTTGCCAAGTAAGGCGCGGTATGTACGCGGGGAGCTGGGGATTTCCCGGCTTCAATACAGTCCCCGTCAAGTTGGTGGGACTCGTAGGAGGCAGCACATCACCAAAACTCTTAAGATACGGGCTATCGGCTAAGTCGGGACAGGCAGGATTTGAGTGATCATAGTAGTCATCGTGACCAATGTCGAGGTATCTGGGATCCCACGGCGCAGAACCGCTATACATTAAATCTTGTGGCTCAGGGACATGACCAGCTGCAATGTGATGCGGAGCACAAGTAGCCACAAAGCCAAACGCATGTACTAGATCGTGCAACATAGCAAACTCCCAGTACCCCATATACCCTGTACCAAGCGTATTGCTACCGCACGTCGGAGAGTTAGGTGGTGTACCTTGCAAATACATCACTGCCGTTTGGCCTGGCACTATGGGAGGCCACGCTGCCCCACCGCATGAATAAGTACTGCCTCCATCGTAGTACACTGCATAAATTTTACCTGACTGAATCAGGCCAGCTGCCTTTAAATCCTTCTCGACCTCTTGGCTGACATAGGACCCCGAGGCTTTTATCTGGGCATCTGTGCGACTCAGCCGAAAGAAGGTAATATCGAGGCTGCCGTTAGACTCATCCATCCTCAATTGCTGTGTACCACCGGTCGCCTGCTTAAACCATGCTTGGAAAGTACTGACTGATCTATCTATATTGCCATTTGTGTCATACGCATGGTCTACGCCGTCGCTGGGCAGCACATACAGAACCTGGACTTTCGCGCTGACAGTCTCATCTGGACGATTATATGTAACTCGGGGATTGGGTGATACAGGGGCTGAGGCAATGCTAGATGAGCCCTTCACGACAGTACTGCCTCCGTCTACGGTATTCACCGAATTAATGGAGTTAGGCTTTATTGACGCTGCAGTACTACCCGGTAAAAGCACACTGATCCCAAGGCTAGCAACTACTAGGACCACAAATACCATCTGTACACCGACACGAGTACGACGTTTTAGGCTAAGGGGATACCTGGAATTGTTGCTAGGCTGCACGGCTTCGAGTTTATCAGAATCTACCCTTCGGTTGTTACGCCTAAACATCATAGTCGCCTCTCTCCCTATCACAGATTAGTGCTTGCATACTAGACTAATTTACTAGAGGCTGTCAAACACCAATCTGTCGCACATAGGCCAGCAAATTGGAATCTTTCGCGGCTACAGCATCCTGCAAAGAGAATACACCTACCGCTGTGCGCCGGAGAGCAGTCGTGTAAGCGCCAGTACTTAGAGCTTCGCCAATATCGGTGACAAGCGTGCGGATATAGGTGCCAGAGGAGACCTGAGCCATTAGCCCGACCTCTGGGTACAGGTAATTGGTGATTTCCAGTTGGTGAATAGTAGCGGGACGAGCGGCAAGCGTGACTTCCTGGCCAGCCCGAGCCAATTGGTAGGCCCGCTGACCGTTCACCTTAATAGCCGAATAGGCCGGAGGCACCTGCTCTATTTGGCCCCTAAAACGTGCTACAGCTTCCTGGAGAGTTGTTAAATCCGGAGTAGTATTCGATACGAGGGTGATTTCGCCTTCCGGATCACCCGTGGAGGTGGTTTGACCGAGCCGGATGGTTGCTTCGTAGGTTTTGTCTAGCTTGCTAAATTCCCCGGCGCGCCGGGTGTAGTCTTTGCCGATTAGTAAGACCAGCAGGCCAGTAGCAAACGGGTCGAGCGTGCCGGTGTGCCCGACTTTTACTGCTTTCGGCTTTTTGCCTTCAGCGGCAGCCACGATGCGGCGCACATAGTTCACTACATCAAAACTGGTCCAGCCAGCTGGTTTATCAACTAATAACAGGCCTTGCATGATCCCTAAAGTGTAACCGAACAATTGCTCCTAAAGAAGCATCGCGTAGCAGCCACCTGCTGGTCTACTGAGGCGGATTGGGGTTACCAAACTGGAATGGAATTGGCGGTGGCACCGGTGGTGGCGCAGCCGGATCCGTAGCCTGCGGATTAGACACAGGTGCGGGATTACTACTGGGTGGCACATAAGGACTCATGGTGTCGTTAGCTGGAGGAGGGGTCAAGGGCAAAGGTTCAGGATTCGGCGTGAATGGTGGAAAACCAGCAGGTGGTTGGCTGGAAGGATTATCCATAGGTGGCACAGCAGGTGGTGGCGAAGGGTCAAAGGCCGTAGGCAGCGGCGCAGGTGTAAACGAAGAGGGCTCTGACGGTTGGTAAGGTGGCGGAACGGAAGCAGCCTCTGGGTGCAGGTCGCCGGCAAACGGCTGAGCACCTAAGGCTTGGATCGGTTCCTGCGTTTCAACTCCAGAGACTGTGCCGTCGTTTAACGCCCTATTCACCTCATCGCGAGCCTCGCTCAGATCTTCTGCCTGGGCAGTATCGGCTGGATTCTTTACGGAGTCTTCAAGCTCTGCCAGACTACCGCCAAGATTGTCTGAGCCATCATCGGCAGAGATAGTGGGAGCACTAGCCTCAAACTCGTCAACCAGTGTCGGCACGGCGGCCGTGGACAGCGGCTTGGAACGCCGTTTGCGCTTCAGCAGTGTTTGATCCTTTGAACCGCCTGATAAGGGATCCATAGAGGGATCAAGCTGATCGCGCTGACTATTCGCTGTCAGCATACCACCTAGGGTGGGTGGTTCGGTTATTAACTTGGAGCCGGATGATAGGCTACTTATGGGATTAATGGCTTCGGTTGTTTCCAGTTCAGCCCCGGACTCACTGCCTTGCTCGCCAGCCGCTTCAGCTGGTACATCTAGATTGGCTGGCTGAGTATCGTTTCCCTCACTAGGTAGGGGAAGCTCTAGAGACTCTGCCGGCTCATCCGTTTTCATGGTATCGTCACCCTGCGGCGGCGAATTATCTTGTGATGATTCTTGTGATAATCCGTCACTGGCACCATCTGAATTGCCATCAGCCGTATCATCGACAAGTTCAGCTTCGGGCGCTTGGTCGTCAGCCCCTTTGCCTTTGCCCTTGCGGGCCTTGCCTTTTTGTTTGTCTTTATGATTAATCTCGATGACACCGTCACCTGGTGCAGCTGGTCCTTCACTCGGCTCTCCTGCTGCTGCTTCATCACCCGCTTCGTCTACGGGTACTTCACTTTTGGTAGATGGTGGTATCAGTTCCGGAGTTTCCAGTTTAGTCACCACTAGTTGCTGATTGGCACCAGCAGACATCAGCAGCGCGCTGGTGCTCATAGTCTGGGAAGTAGTTTTATGATTGCTGAAGCGTTCGGTTTCGGCAATGATGCCAGTCAGCAAAGCCGTAGCTATCTGCTCATCGAGTAGCTCAGGATCATCATCCAGAAATTGCATCAGGTCGGTGACAAGTTCACACAAACTACTCGCTCTTGGCTCATGCCAGTTAATGGCACCCAAGCCTCCTTCAGGCGTAGTATTGATGCTAGTGATAGTGGCATCATGCAAAATGCGACCGTGGGCCGTAATAGCTTCGTCCAGGTCTTCTTGCAGATGTACACCTAGCGTCACTACCACATCAACATTGAAATCGCCTTGCGTAAAAGCCAGGTCGGCTTTCGTGATAGAAGTCTTATAGGGCGTGATAAAGATCCGCACCACGCTGTCTTCGACTTTATAGCGCAGTTTGTCGGCCTTGGATTTGTCGAGAGAGATGATAAAGTCCCGTAGCGAATCGGTCGTCTTTTCCAAGGTGTCTTCGGGCTGTAAAAATTCTAGTGTCGAGGGCACCTGACCACTAAAAACAGCCGCAGCGTGTTTGCCCTGTTTATTTAGTAGGAGTGTGAGGGCAATACAACTGGCTAACTGATCGATCGAAGGGTCACGGCTAACAGTTACTAAGATATTATTAGCATTTCTAAGTTTGTCGGCGAGCTGAGCCTTGGCATCGTCCATATGCAATTTTCCAGTTTGTTATTGTTTTGATGTTTTCGTAACTTCTTCTTTGAGCCTACCATAAAAGCTCATGCTTGTCTAGCACTTTTACTAGTATATTTTGCATATCTGGTGTCCATCTGATATAGTCACTGGCGAAACTACTAAAAAGCGTCGGCGTGACGCGATAGAAGATAGAAGGAACTGTATGCCCATCATTAAATCAGCCAAAAAGCGTGTCCGTACTGCGAGTAAAGCCGCCGTGCGTAATAGCAAAACTAAGCGCAGTCTAAAAGATGCTTTCAAACTTTTTACTAAAAGCCCGTCGGCCGCTTCCCACGGTAGTGCGCAGAGTAACCTCGACAAAGCCCTTAAAAAAGGCGTTATCCACAAAAACAAGGCCGCCCGACTGAAGAAGCAAACGGCGGCCCGGGCCAAAGCCGCAGGCGTCAAACCGACCAAAGCTGTTAAGAAAGCTGCTCCAGCGAAAAAAGCCGCTGCAAAAAAGCCTATCGCCAAGAAGTCTCCTGCCAAAAAGAAGTAAAGCCTCCAGCTTGTTTTAGGCCTGCTCCTCATTTTGTGTGCCAAAGCCGTTCGCTTCAAATTTTAAGACTTGGTATAGGTGTTTTATGAGCGTGCAAAATCAGCTGTGCTTTATACCTCTTTTTTAAAACGCTCAAAAACTCGGGCAGTGTCTCTACTCAGAATCCAGTGTTTATTGTGCCAGGGTCAGGAGATAATGCGGCAGGGCTTCGTCAGGATCCAGTGGAGTGCGTTTGGTTTTGAGGTCAATTGCTAAAAGATCCCTAACCAGCTCTTTTAACTTAGCGAGCGTCAGGTGGCGAGCAAGCGCGACACTTTTATTGACAACATAGGGATTGATCTTGGCTTCGCTGGTAATCTGATCGATAGTACGGTCATTGGCTGTTTTGATAATGGCGATGATGTGAAGCTGCCAGGCTAGCATAGCTATAATTTGTGTAGGTTCGACTTTTAGAGCGCGCTGCTGCCCATAAAGATCCAGAGCATGTTTGGCGTGGCCAGCAAAGGCTGCTTCCAGTAGCTGAAAGATGGTACTCTGCGGTGCTACATCTGTGAGTAAATTTATTGTTCGGCGAGTTATGGTTGGATCGTACAGCAGCAGCTTATCCAGCTCATTGCATAAAAGTTGTTGGTTAGCGCCTACCCGATCTACCAAATAATGGGCATCAGCTGAGCTCAGTGTACCCCCTTGGCCCGTAGCGGTCAGCGTCAGCCAACTTTCCAAGGCTCGACTGTCGAGCTCTGGAAAGTATCGAAAATCAGTAGCTTGCTTCAGAAACTTATAGTAGCTAAGCCGCTTATCAAGCTTTGGTTCGATGATTACCAGATCGGTAGTTTCGGGGAGGTTATCTAATAATTGTTCAACTTGCTCGATGAAAGTTTTATTAGTACTCGGCGTCCGTAGCACCACCATTTTTTTATTCGCTAAGAATGGCAAGCTGGTTAAGGCTTCGCTGATTTTGGAAAATGCAGCCTCTGGGCCATCCAGCCGTTCCAGCGCCAGCTCGCCATATTCAGCAACGAAGATATCTATAAGACGACGCAGTTCATGCCGTAAACCAAAACTATTTTCACCACTAAGCGTCACAACCATGCAGCTATTGTATAGCTTTTTACAGAAAATTACGGTCCGTAATTTTGTACACCGTAGCCAGGCTCCTCACTACTTTTAGGCAACTCCTCATTTGTCAGCATACCTAAGAGGGCCGATATCCCAAATAATGAAGCAAAGCTAGCCAGAACTGTTAGCACAAACTGCTGGCGCGTCATCTCTTTTTGCAATAACTTATCAAGTCTCGACATAGATCTTTTTGGTCTCTCAACTTCTTTGATACAGCTTATGCTGAAATACGGATTCTGTCAATAAGTCTTTACTGTTTGGGCAGTTAGTTTGTTACTGCAGTGTAAGTAACTTGCGTGGTGTAAGAGCCATTGATGACACTGGTATTAGCGCAGACACCATACCATACCTGCACGTTGACCGTCGGATTAGCTGCTGTAGAAGTGTTGGCAATTGTATTAGCTGTCAGGTTACTTGCGGGTGTACCGGCAAATAGCACACTGCTAGGGCTCACATTTGTACCTGCCGAAGTTGGTCCGGCACCAAAGCTACCGGCACCGTCTACGCGATAGCCCCAAGCGTTAGGTGTCAAAGTGGTAGGGCTAGCAAAGGTACCGCTGGTGGCACTTATGCTATAAGCGCCGTTGATCAGTGATGTATTGGTGTTACTATTGGCTAAAGTAAGCGAAAAACCGTTGGAATTATCTGTAAAAACAGCAGCTACATCACTCTGAATGGTACAAGCACCACCGGACGTTGGTGTAACATTTAGGCTGAGGTTACCATTACTGCTGAGGGTGATACTACAGCTGCTGTACTGGCAGGAGCCATACGTACCGCTGCTGTAATTAATGGCCAACGCTGGGAGCGTGAATACCATGATCAGCGGGACCAAAATGGTACACGCAGGTACTAGTAGCTTATGCATGATTAATTTTCGTTTCACCACGATTTTCTCAGGTCAACCTTCTTGAGTATCAATGACTTTTTTAAGCTTCTGGGTCTTTTTGGTGCGTTTAATGCGACGTATGCCATAGCGGAGTATCAGTAATAGTAGCAAGACGATTACAATAATGAGTAGGACGATTCTGGCTGTTTGCGACAGTACCAATATATATTTTGTAGGCAGGACTTCAGTCTTACCTAATACAGTTACGGTGCCACTGACCTTAAATAGGCCAATGCTCGGCGTATGAGGCCAAGACACGGGAATCTTACGGATAGTCTGGGGCAGAATAACCTTCTTGGTGTTAAGCGTATACTTGGCGCCGCCAAAGATATCTTGTACCTTGATGTCGACGGTCGAGGTATAGTGTGTACCGCCGCTGTTCTCTAGTCGCGCCATGGCTGTCAGTGGAGGTTTTTGTAGCCAGCTTGATTGCCAGCTAGCAAGTTTACCTTTTTGCGTAACTGGCCCAGCAACTTGTAAGTAAAAAACTTCGCCGACTCGTTCGATCAGTATAATGCCTGAGTTCCCGGTAGTTTGTTTGGGTTTTTTAGTCTGTGCAAAGGCTACGGCATAGTAGCCACCTGGTGGCGTGTTTGGCGGTACGCTCAGCTTGTAGGTAACCGTGGCAGACTGACCGGGCTGCAGAGTACCTCCGGTTGTAGAAAATTTCAGCCAACTAGCCACATCTGGCTTACCGGGGAGTGCTATAAAACTCGGATCGTAGTCTTCATTTTTAACTGAGTAGTCGGCACTGTAGACTGTGAAATCATAGCCGCCATCACCTTGATTGACCACCTGAAAGTTGCCGGTACTAGTCTGGCCAGGTTTCACGACAAGCGGTGCAGACGTAGGAGTTAACGTCAATGTTTGCTTAGCTGCATGGGCCACATTTTTACTGCCCAACACCAAGGCCAGAATGAGTATAAACGCTATAATGTGTAGGTGTTTTTTGGTCATAGTTAGTATGTCCTCATGCCTCTTAGGGATTAGTAGTAGCCGTATACGTAACGCTGTTGGTATAAGTACCAGAAGCTTGGCTAGTGTTTACGGCTACACTGTACCAAACAGTGGTAGTGTCACTGCTGGCTGTCACCGCGGTAGTCTTGAGGGTTGCTGGTGAAGCAGTAGCCGGAACGGCTGCAAATGTAATGCTGCCTATAGCCGTATTGCTAGCTGGGCTGGTCGGGCCACTACCAAAGCCGCTTCCCACGGCAGCATCCATCCGATAGCCCCAGGTATTAGCCGTCAGGGCAATGGGTGAGGCAAAGGTACCACCTATAGGCGCAATGGTGTTGCTGCCAGACACCAGATTAGAGCTGCCGGTAGTCTCGGCCAGCTGCAGCTTATAGCCGTTGACATCATTGGTACTAACGGTCACAGTGTCACTGGCAATAGTCTGGGCACCGCTGCCGGTTGGTAGGACGTTGACGTTGACGGTACCACTCGTGGTGAACAGGCTAATGACGGGACTGATGACTGAACTAATGGTCGTCGAGGCCGTCAGACCAGACACCACCGCCGTCGACATAGTCAATAGCGACAATGACAACACGCCAAATGCCGCCAGCCTCAAGCTTTTCAAGGTGCACCTCCGCAAGTTACTAAGCTCTATATTAGCATGAGCGGAGGTAAAGGGGCAGCTCGGTAAATTTTGTTGCTGTAGATTGGGCTACAGATATTTAAACACTGGTGTTTAGTTGGCGAGGGCTGTGTAAGTTACGCTGTTCGTATAGGTACCTGAGGGCTGGGCAGTATTAGCTGCCACACCGTACCATACGGTGGTTACATCACTACTAGCTACACCGGCAGTAGTCTTTAAGGTGTTCGGTGAAGCAGTAGCTGGTACAGCAGCAAACTTGATGCTGCCGCTAACAGCCGTACTACTCTGGCCTGATGTCGGACCAGCACCAAAACCACCCACTGAGTCAACTCGGTAACCCCAGGTATTATTGGCCATGGCAATCGGGACAGCTTGGGTACCGGCAGAGGCTGGGATAGTATTGCCCCCGGAAGTCAGAGCTGAGGCGGCAGCCGTTTCAGCCAGTTGAAGCGTATAACCTGAGGAGTCATTGGTACTAACGGTCACAGTGTCACTGGCAATAGTCTGGGCACCGCTGCCGGTTGGTAGGACGTTGACGTTGACGGTACCACTCGTGGTGAACAGGCTAATGACGGGACTAATGACTGAACTTACGGTAGTTGCAGCGGTAAGAGCCGACACTACGGCAGTAGCGCTAAAAGCAATGCCTGTAGCAGCCAAGCCAGCTATAAAGAACCTAGCAGTTCCAGTACGGGCGTTCTCAAGCAAGCGGTAAATTTTTCTTCTGATCATTTTGTTTATGTTTAGAGTTCACTGGGCATCATAACGTGTGCGTGTAGGCCCTGTCAACTATTTGTCGCACAGATCAAGCTCATGCTATGATTAACTGAATACGGGACAGGGGTTATTAACTTTTTAAGAGGAACACGTAGATGTCGCGAGTGCCAACACCTGGCGGGGATAATAATAACTGGGGAACTGTGCTCAATGATTACCTACAGCAGGCCCTGGCGGCAGATGGCAAACTGGTAACCAGCGCCACTAACTCTTTTACCGGCACAGCTAATACCAATTTGGCTAGTGGTACTACACCCGGTCTAGTGCAGTTGACCAATGACATGGGCGGCACAGCAGCTAGTCCTCAGGTTGTAGCTACGCACCTCTCTAGTGCCCTACCGGTCAATCAGGGCGGCACCGGCGCAACCTCATTAGCTGCCAATAATGTATTATTGGGGAACGGTACTAGTGCTCTGCAAACGGTCGCCCCTGGCACCTCGGGCTACGTGCTGATGTCCAATGGCACCACCTGGAGTAGTCAGCCCACGCCGGTTATCACTAGTTTCTCGGTTGACGGTGGCAGTGCTACTACGAACTTTAGCGGCACACTAAGGATTGATTTCGGGAGCGCGACTTGAGTTTTGGACAATTCCAATTCCGTCGCGACACGGCGGCTAACTGGACGTCGGCCAACCCGACGTTGCTCAGTGGTGAGATGGGCATCGAGACCGATACCAGCAAGTATAAGATCGGCAACGGCAGCACCGCTTGGGTGTCACTCGCCTACGGTGGCACCCAAGGTACCGCTGGTGTCGGCGTCCCGACCGGTGGTACGGCCAACCAGGTGCTGGTCAAAACAAGCAGTACCGACTATGCGGACGCCTGGACGACCTTTAATGATACAGTCCATGGCTCTCTTGGGGGCGGCACCGACCACGCGGTGGCCACTACCTCTACTGCCGGTTTTATGGCAGCGGCTGACAAGACAAAACTCAACGGACTCGTCACTGGCCTGAACGGCTGGATTGATGTCACCCAACAGACTGCGCCAGTCCTTACCTCTAACAGTGCGGCGACAAATAACACCAATCTAACCGCTATTATGACTGCCGCTACTAGTGGCTCAACGCTCTATTTTCCCGGTGGGTTCTACCCCTTTGCCTCTGTCATCGCTATTCCCGCCAAGGTTTTTACCTTTCAAGGAGCTATGGCAGGGCTGAACGGCAATCTAACTGCCCTCAACTGGACATCAAATGTTGCAGGCGACTTAATGACCCTGACCAATGCCAACTACTACACTCAGTTTAAGGACATGACTTTCCTGACCAGCATCACCCAAACCGCCGGCGCAGTGATCAACGTCGGCGACAATGCCAATATTAACTTTTACCGATGTGTCTTTACTGGCCTTAGTAGTACCCAAACGCTTAAGGACTGCATAAACTACACCGGTACTCATGCGGGGGAAATATCGATTGTGCAGGCATGTACCTTCACCAGTTTCACCGGCACCGGGATTATTGGTGGTAGTAACTTGTCGACGGTGGTTATAGATGGCTGTACGATGAATGGTGCTCAGGTCGCAGCTTGTGGTATCAACATACAGCTCGGTGGGGCCTTCCAGATTGATAACTCCGATATTATCGGCTGTACCAACAATCTACTTATCAACCCGACCACCGGTAACGTTGTGGCCTCGGTGTGGGTGGCCAACACCTACTTTGATAGTTCACAAGGCTCTTGTATCAAGATCTCGGGCGCAGGGGCGACAGTACGGACTAAGTTTACGGGGTGTTCGTTCACGACCGCCGGCACCGCTTCGCCGAATAACGCTGTAGAAGTTAGTTCGACCTACGCCTATGGTGCACTCGGTCAGGGCCTAGACTTTATCAACTGTAATATCCTCAACACCTTCGCCTCGGGGGGTACTGCCAGTGGCACCGGTTTTAACATCACTGGCGCAGCCGACTTTAATATAATCGGCTGTAATATCGCCCTTTGGACAGTAGGTATCGATATCACGCCGGCAAGTTCGGCAGGTATGACGCAACCACTCATTCAGGGTAACTCGATTGGTCCTTGCGGTGGTTATGGTGGTAATACGACTGGCATCCGGCTTAATGCTGGGTCATTTGCATATGGACAATACTCTGTGCAGAACAACAATCTCCAAGGCAACACCACTGCTATCACCGATAATAGTACGCTCGGCACAGGTACAGCAGCGCTCGGACAGCGGAATATTGACGGGAATACCGGTCTCATCGTAGCTCCAACTGCTAACTATGCCGCTACCGCCATCCCGACAGGTTCAGTGGTGACTAACGTAGACTCAAGAGGCGGCATGCTTATCCCGGCAGGAGCGCGAGCATCATCCGGACGTATATCAGTCTTTGCGACGAATGCTGCGACCGCCCAGACTTTGACCGTTACCGTTCGGTACGGGGTAAATAACTCTAACGCCGACGCGGCTGTATTTACGTTTGCTCATACTCTTGGTACGGCTGTCGTGGGTTCAGGGCGTTTTGTAGTTGACTGGGAACTATTAACATCGACAACTATGGGGATAACCTATTTCTTTGGTAATGGGAATAACGCTGCTACTGGTATCGCCGCAGGTACGGCGACCGTAACTTCTGCTCTGTCAACCCCGGCGACTATCGCCACTAGTGCAAATGACTGGCTCGGGGTTTACTTCTCTAGTACAGCGGCAGCTATCACCATCCGTTCGGTAAAGTACGAGATCCAATCACAGTAAACGGATCCCTACAGTTTTAATGGTAAGACACTTTGGTAGGTAAGGAATTGCCAACTCAGTGTATGGAAACTAGCAGATGCCCTCGGAGTGGCACGATAAACAATCCCTGTACGCTTCGTATCCACAGTTAACATAATTTTTTGGTATTGCTTGTTTACATCTGGTGATAAGGTTGTTTGCGATGCATGAAAGCTACTTTGGTAGACTTTTGGCGAAACGTCCTCAGAGGTGTTACTCACTATCTGTTGGATCACGCCTTGGTTATTGACCAAAATATCGCGTACGGGGGCAATTACCGCAGTAATCATTACACCCCCCGATGTCTGGGCAGCAACATCGACACACCTAGAAGTAGTGTAAGCTACTAGCGTGCTTACCACCATAATCTTCAGTAGGAGCAACGGCCTCCTGTAAGTCCACTCCATAAGTGAAATAATAATAAACTACTCTTTGAATATTGTAAATAATATTCTATAGCATAAGCTTTTTACGGTAATCTGACGGGAATTTTTATAATAATTCCTACAGCGATTAGTCCAGTCATCTGTTATGCTACGGGGGTATATTATTTATGTCACAGGTTATTATTGTTTCTAACCGGCTGCCGGTCAGTGTTAAAAAAGACAATGGCAAGCTGAGTTTTTATCCAAGTGTCGGTGGCTTGTCCGCAGGCCTAGCTTCCTATGTAACCGATTCTAAAAATAAATGGATTGGGTGGCCAGGCATCGCGAGCGACGAACTGACGACCAAAGATAGACAACTGATTGTGGCTGAACTAGCCAAACATAATTGCCGACCAGTGTTCCTGAGCCAGCGGCAAATTGATGACTTCTATAGCGGCTACAGTAATGCAGTGTTGTGGCCACTATTTCATAACCTGGCTAGCCCTAAGAGTATCATGGCAACTAAGCAGGCTCGGTGGTGGTCAACATATCGCAGCGTCAATAAGCTTTACGCACAAACCGTCCTCAATACTGTCCAGGCTGGCAGCCGTATCTGGGTGCATGATTACCAGTTACTGCTAGTACCAGAATTACTGAGAGCCGAACGAGCAGATATAATTACCGGGTTTTTTCTACACATTCCTTTTCCAAGCACCAAAACACTCCGTCACTTGCCAGAGTATAAAAAGCTGCTGCACGGAGTGCTAGGCGCCGACGTGATCGGCTTTCACACTACTAGCTACATGCGAAATTTTCTGGAGAATTGCCAGGCCCTTGGCTTATCATTAGTTGGCACAAACGAGCTTGTCCTGCCAGATCACACTGTACGAGTCGGTGACTTTCCCATGGGTATTGATTATGAGCGCTATGCCAATGCTAAAAAGTCAAAAGTTGTCAAAGCTGCTGTCCGTGCGTATCGACGGCGCTATAAAAAATTGCGCGTGATCGTATCTGTTGACCGACTTGATCCTAGTAAGGGTCTAGTAGAGCGCCTAGAGGCTTATCGTACTTTTCTGGAAGTACAGCCAAAACTCCGTGGCAAGATTATCTTTAGCATGGTAGCGGCCCCTTCGCGCACCGATGTAGCTGCCTACCAGCGTCTAGCTAAGCAAATCGACGCCTTAGTCGACGAGATTAACCTTCAGTACGGCACAGCTAATTGGCAGCCTGTTGATTACATAAAAGGCCTGCCGTTTGAGGAAGTAACTGCTTTATTTCAGATTGCCGAGGTCGCTTTCATCGCGCCCCTCAGAGACGGTATGAATCTGGCCGCCAAAGAATTCATTGCTAGCAAGCACAAAAATGGTGTCCTGATTCTCAGTCAAACCGCCGGCGCCGCCCATGAGTTATCTGATGCCATCTTGGTCAATCCTCGTAACCCAGAAGAGCTGGTGGATGCTTTGCAGCAGGCCCTGACTATGCGACGGCGTGAACTACGTGCCCGGCTAAAACGTATGCAGCAGCAACTGGCTACAAACACCGCGCAGGATTGGGCTCGAGATTTTGTGGCAGCCCTGCAGCAACCAGTTCCTGGTACGCCGAACATTACTAGAGCTCTACGTGGCAAGCTTGAGGCAAATCTCGTTGATAGTTATCGACAAGCTAAAAAACGCCTGCTGCTGCTCGACTACGATGGTAGCTTGGTGCCCTTCACTGAAGACTACCACGATGCCCAACCACCAAAAAGCTTATTGCAGTTACTAGAAACCCTCAGCCAAGACAGCCGTAATGACGTAGTACTGATAAGCGGCCGCGGAGCGGCCGACCTGGAGACTTGGTTTGGCCAGCTACCGCTCAGCCTGGTTGCCGAACATGGCGCAGCTATTAAAAAAGCTGGGGCTAAATCTTGGGTGACAATTGAAAAAATTGATACCAAGTGGAAAAAGGTTCTAGTGCCAATACTCGAAAAATACGCGGCCCTAACACCAAAAGCACGGGTCGAAACCAAGCCCCACTCGCTAGTCTGGCATTACCGTGCCTCCCCACCCTACGATGCTCAAAAATATGCTGTCATCCTCAAACATACCCTCAAACCGGCGCTCAAAACTTACAACCTGCAGCTCCTGCAAGGCAACAAAATCCTGGAAATTAAAAACCCGCGCGTCAATAAAGGTACCGCTGCGGGCCGTTGGTTGCGCCGTCCTTACAATTTCATCTTGGGCCTTGGCGATGATGCCACTGACGAGGAACTGTTCCTAGCCCTGCCCGATACGGCACACACTATAAAAATTGGCCGTGGGCACACTGCGGCCCATCTTCGCCTGCCCTCTTCCATCGAAACTATTAAGCTTTTGAAATCTTTGACAAAATAGGTTTTTGACACACTGGACAAGTGTGAGTACCTCGGCCTACGACGCGAGTTTTAACAATGGTCGTCCCACAACGTGGGCAGGCTTGGCCTTCACGGCGAAAGACACGGGCGAAGCTCAGGTAGCTGCCATGTTTGCCTTCGGCGTCGACGTAGTTTTTGTCGGTGGAACCTCCTTTCTCGATGGCTAGGCGCAAGACGTATTGCAGCTCGGTGAACAGCAGCTTGAACTTCGCTGGCGAAAGATCTCGAACCAAAGTGGTAGGGTGAATCTGAGCGCCCCAGAGACTCTCATCAGCATAGATGTTGCCGATACCAGCTACGACTGTCTGGTCGAGCAAAGCCGCTTTGATGTTGGAGTTTTGGCGGTGTAATAATCGGTCTCTTAGCTGCTGCCAATTAAAATCAGCGTTCAAAGGCTCTGGTCCGACTTTTTGGAAAAAATCCAGCTTCATCACTTCTATCGTGGGCAGCAAACGCATCCAGCCAAATTTGCGCTGGTCATTAAAAAACAGCCGGCTACCATCGTGAAAAGTCAGCGTTACACGTGTCGATTTATCAGGTAATTCACCGATCAATGATCTATTAGGATGCCCTGCCCCGAAATTTTCCGGTTGCTGAAGGTTTTTAGGAGGTGCCAGGATTTCGGAGTTCCCAGGGTCACCGCGAAAAACCAGCTGGCCGGTCATTTTTAGATGGATTATCAATGAATAGTCGCTCGATAGCTCGATCAGTAGCACCTTTGCACGGCGCTTGATGGTCGTCACCTGAGCGCCGATTAGATAATGCTGCACATCGGCTAGGGCGTTTGGAAATGACTTCGGCCAGTCAAAGTCTACGCTACTGACCTGACGTCCCGGCAGTAAACCTACCAACCCCAAGCGCACTGTCTCAACTTCAGGTAACTCCGGCATGTACTTTATTGTACATGAAGCGCTCCTACCGGAGTCGGCAGACAAGTATCGTAAGACCAGCTGCGAGGGTGGAGAGGTGGATATAAATTAAAGTATCAAAATACTATTTTAATACTTTTTTTCTACACCCCCTCCGAGGCACCTGTACCTCTTCCGCTTATCTGAAATGACCGAAGTTGACAAAATTACCCCTGAAAAACGCCGGTAGCAATAGTATACTGAGAAAGTATGGACAGTTTATTTACCATTTTAAGCAACAAAGACTTTGACGAACCGCCAGAGATGACCAGCATCAAGAAATACGTACAAGACGAATTCCAAGTCACCGTATCGGTCATGGTCCGCGAGCGCGACATTGTCATCCAGGTGCCGAACGCCGCCTTGGCTACTACCCTTCGCTTACGGGGACCCGACATCAAACGTCGTTGTCAGCTCGATAAACGCTTAACTTTTCGCATCGGCTAGGCTGATCCCTGAACCCATTAGTGTAAGAGTCGCTGAAGATCGTGTTTTACCTGCTGAAAATCATAGTACTGCACAGCTTGCAAGCCAAGACTTTGAGCGGTTTCACAGTGCGTATCGACGTCGTCGACCAAGATACATGATTCTAGGGGGACACCTAGTTCTTCAGCGGCCAATTCGAACATACGGGGATCAGGTTTGGTCATGTGAACTTCATAGGAAAAAATAAAAGCATCAAAAAGTTTTTGCTCCTCCGGCGTTAGAAAACGATCGCGGATCCAGTTGCTGCCGACATTGCTGAGTAAGCCGATCTTGTAAGACTTCTTGAGCTCAGCAATATAGCCAAGCAGTTCGGTATTTTTAGCAGTTTCGTGATCAAACAGTTTATCAATGTCTTGGGGGAGCCTACCAGTCAGATCGTGTATAGCCCGTCGAAATTCAGTTTTCGTTAAATCTGCTGCCCCGTAGGCTCGGTTGAGAATACGGGCTTTTTTGTATTGCCCCTCGGGTAAGGTAGCAGCGAACTCGCGCCAGGTGTCAGCTGTTAGTACACCAAAACAATCAAAGATAATAGCCTTGGTCATACCTCTATTCTACACCTTGCTCCAGTGTAAACAGTTGATTTACAAACCGGAGTCCTGAGTAAGCTCAGAGTAGTTGGGTACTTGGGCCTCAAATAAGCTCACAACCAGACTACTATTACCTAGGAAAGATTTGGGCTTGCCACAACTAGTCGTCCAAAAACGCTCAAGTGTTTTATTGTCTTGCGTAAGTTCAAAAATATAGCGATTACTAAGTGGACAATAGCCCCGCTCATCGCTGAGTTTTTTGTCGGTATCGCCTAGCGTGAAGCCAGCATGGGTGAGTGCCCGCAAAAAGACAGCATAGGACTCCTTGGTATTTGGGTAGCGCTGCATGTTCAGAACATCGCCGTTATAGCCGTTGAGATACTCAAACGTGACATTATTGTGATCTACGGAGATACGCGCCTGGTTGTGCTGGGATTGTGCATTGATAGGACCATCAATGGTAAGCCGTACTTCGGCGCTGGTACTAGCATAACTATCTAGGGTCTTGCTGGTTAGCGCCACTTTAGGTTTACTGTCACCGCGAAACAGCAACAGTATCAATACGATAATCAGTCCTACCGTCATCAAGAATCCAACAAAATAGCGCATATATATGTCCTCACAAAAGTGATTAAACATATACTACCACACTTAGAAGATTTTTGCAACCATTTTCTGTCGAAATGAAGTAAAAGCTGCGTTAGCTCTAATATTGGACTACTAGACTTGCTTTTGTTTATACGTGAAACAGGTGTTACGTTAGATGTATGCCGAAGCAAAAAGGATGGATCACTGAAGGTGGCCGAGCCTTACGTAATACCCTCTTTAGTCCTAATGCACCAGATGGGGGCGCCGTGCTCTTCGTGCACGGCTATAAAGCCGACCGGCGTAGCTGTGAGCCAACTGCCCTCCAGTTAACCAAGATGGGATTCATCTGCATGACTTTTGACCTAGGTGGACATGGCAAAAGCGAAGGGCAATTGCCTGACTTAAGCGTTAATGACCATGTCACCGATACGAAACAGGCTTACGCACATCTGGCAAGACAAGAAGGAGTAGATAGGAGTAGGATCGGGGTAATTGGTAGAAGTTATGGGGGCTTACTGGCTGTTTTAGCCACCCTAGATCCAAATGTCCTTATAGACCGACTGGCAATAGATGCCTCGCCGCTGTACGCTGATCGTTTTTTGGAGCTGCCACACCGCGCATACACCGATGAAGCGGCCCTAGCCGGAGATCCTGACGATGCGAGGCTAGCTTTGACAGCAGCCCATGATTTTCCCGGCGAAGCTATTGTGATAACTCACGGACAGGATACATTGATTCACCCAGGAACAAGACCGGCTTGGATAAACGCCTTCGGTGATAGTGTCCGAGATCTCGTTATTACCCAGGCCGAACATCGCTTAGATGCTGAGGGTGGAGAACTGTTAAACGGTAGCCTAAGAGCATGCTTCCAGTAAGCTTTATCAATTTGCACAAATAATAAATTCAGTGCGATCAACTTCCCCTACACCAACACCTACTACTATAATGAGGGCATGAGGCTTAAGTACGAGACTGGTATCGCTACGCTTATTCAGTTCGTCACCCTAAGTGGGCTGAACATCGCTACCGGTATCGATTCAGTGATCGGCGGCTGCCGAGCCAAGAACACTGATTGTCTAAGCAACACCCTGCTGTCGCTGGTCTTTTATCTATTAATTGCCAGTTGGTTCGGTGCTGTCTGGTTCCTCGGTTTTACCGCCCAGCAGTTGCGCAGCAAACGCCTAGCCCAGTTACTCATTTGCGCCGAACTGACCATCTTGGCTGTTGCTACCTTTAGTATTAAGCTTAACCTGACCAATCATGACAGCCTGCTCAGCCTGGTCACCAGCTTGATCGATGTCGGTCTGGCCCTCTGGGTCATCCTTCTCGCTTATCGTTTGATGCGAGTCGGCGGTGGCCGTATTCCAGCACGGCAGCGCCGGCGGCGACCTATTTCTTAGCAATTACCTGAAGCAGCCAGGTATCTCGCGAATCAGTACGTTCGGTGATCTCTTGGACAGTGAATCCGGCCTCTTCGACTAACTGCTGAAGAGCTGGTGACTCCCAAAAGTAGTAATACCGTGAGGAGCCCAAATAATCGTTCGACCACTGGGCACCTTTACCCTTTTTGACTGAAAAAGCTAGAACGGCCCCAGGTTTTAGACAATCATACACCTTATAAAGGATCTGCTGCAGTTGTTCAGGCGTAAAATGCAAAAACACAGCCTGCGCAAACACCAGATCATAGACTCCGTCAAAGTCATCTTTCAACACGTTGAGCCTGCGAGCCTCCAGTCCTCTTTGTTTTAGTCGATCCACAAACCCCTGTACCGCGTCAGTAGCAACAATCTTGTATCCATGCGACTTCATATATGCAGCATCTCGGCCATCACCACTTCCTAGTTCCAAGATTGCACCAACTTTTGGCACCAAACTGAGTACCTGGTCTATCCAGCCTTTTAGATCATCCCCCAATTGCTCTGCCCTATATTCTTGTACATGTTTTTCGTACGCTCGGAGTGTGGTGTCGTTATCGTCATGCATGATAATCACTGTACCAGTTTTGTTAAATGATAGAGTTTGAACATAGGTTAATTTTTATCGCTAGGAGCTCTCCCGGCTAAGCAATAAAGAATAAAAGTAAGGTAATGACCCCGATACGGACGACGGATCACCTGTGGAGTAATACCTCTGGTCTTCAGGGATTTGATGAGCTGCAGACTCAACCAATAGGGTATGACATGGTCATTGGCGGCATATACTATTTCTACGTGGTTGACCTGCAGTTTGTAATTTTTGCGCATAGTAAGCTCAGGCATTTCCTGTCGATATGTATCCAGGTTTTTACCAGCGGCATCAAGCTCCCGCCTGATTTTTCTACTCCGTTTACCGTAATAGATACCGTCAGGTACATCGTCAGAAGGCGAGACCAATATCAGTTTATTGATAGCCACCCCACTGCTAGCGATGTAAAGTGCGCTAACCGTACCCAGGCTTAGGCCCGCCACATCTACTGTCTTAAACTGACCGCTGCGGCGCAGCCGGGCGATGTCTTTGACAGCGGCATCTTTTAGGGCCTTAAAGCTGCGAGCAACATGCCGGCCGTCGCTACTTAATATATCTTCCGAGACCTCATAAGTTAGTAGCGAATAACCCTGTCTAAGCAGCTGCTTCTGAAGACGATTCCAGAAAACCGGCGTGACATGCCAGGGAGGCAAAAGCACCATTAACTTTGTACTGCCCGGACGGATAGTTTCGGTAACTTTCAGCTCTCGATGCTTTTCGCTGCCAAGCTCGGAAATAGCTACTATCAACCCATCAAAGATATGGCCAGCCATCGCTTATAGTTCGCCCCAGTTGTCGCCAATGGTAACATCGACATCAAGACGGACAGGCAGCTGATAGATATGCTCCATGGTATCCTTCAATAGATCACCGATATGTGTAGCAACAGGTTCCGGACACTCCACGAGGATAGAGTCATGGATTTGCAACAGTTGCTTGCAATCGTTATGCTGGTCGACTAGTAATTGATTGACTTTGACCATGGCTAATTTCATCAGATCAGCTTCGGTACCCTGAATGGGCATATTGATAGCGGCCCGTTCGGCGGCCTGACGAACCATGAAATTGCTAGAGTGGATGTCGGGCATCGGTCGGCGGCGTCCAAACAGCGTCTCGACATAGCCATCTTGCTTAGCTTTTTCTTTGACACGGTCAATGTAGTCGAACAGTGGCTGACGGACAGCCTTGTATTTTTCGATGAAGGTTTTGGCCTGCTCAAAAGTCATGCCGGTAGCTACGGCTAGTCCGTGCGGACTCATCCCATACAAAATGCCGAAGTTGATAACCTTAGCAGCTCGGCGCATCTGTTTAGTCACGTCCTCCAATTCCCTTTCATACACCATAGCAGCCGTAGCGGTGTGGATATCGGCACCACGATTGAACATTTCAATGAGTTCTTTGTCGTCGGCTAATACAGCAGCTAGACGCAGCTCAAACTGAGAATAATCGGCACTGACCAGCTTTTTGCCGGGCGCAGCCACGAAGGCAGTACGGATTCGACGACCTAGATCGGTCCGTGTCGGGATATTCTGTAGATTTGGATCTGAGCTGTTGAGCCGTCCGGTTTGGGCGTTGGTCAAACCAAATGTTGTATGCACTCGCGAGTGTTCATCGACCTGTAATGGCAGCGTATCGACGTAGGTATTTTTGAGTTTCGCAACTTCTCGGTACTGAGTAATAAGATCGATAATGGGGTGAGTGCCACGTAGCTTATCTAGTTCACTAGCAGCAGTACTATAGCCAGTCTTGCCTTTTTTAATGCCCTGAGTGGGCAAATGCAACTTTTCGAATAATATATCTGCTAGCTGGCCAGGTGAAGCGATATTGAACTCTTGATCAGCATGGCCATAAATTTGTTGTTCATAATCCGAAATGAGGTCATTAATTTCGTCGGCAAATCGTTTTAGATAGCTGGTATCAAGTTGTATACCCGTATACTCCATGTCTGCTAGGACTGGGATAACCGGCCATTCAATATCCGCAGCCAGTTCTGGCAATTTGGGAATTTTCTGGAGCTCCGCAGCTTGCTGCTGGTGCAATGCTCGAATTGTGGCGATGATTTCTGGTGCTCGAGTTATTACTTCTTCGTGGTCCAGCTCTTCAAAGGCCGAACCATCATACTGTAAATCAGCTTGGGCTAATTCGGTCAGTGTTTGTTCACGACGCAAACTATTGAGTAAGAAAGAACCGATCAAAATATCATGCGCTACAGGAGGTAACCTGACACCGAGCCCCAGTAGTAGCTTCAAAGTAGCTTTGATGTCATACCCGATTAGAGGAGGTAGCTCATCTAAACTTGCCCGTACATCATCATCGCTTAGCTTGGTCAGGTCAAGCGTATAGATAACCTGGCCATCGCTACTTAAGCTCAGCACCTCAGGGTTGTGACCATGTTTGCCAGCGGCACGAGAATGAATATAGAGCGGCGCCTTAACGGGAAACTCCACCTCTTTTAATTTTTTATCAGTATCGATAAGCACGTTCTTGCCAACACGCAGGCCACCAAAGGCATCATGACTGGCAGCTGGTGCACTGGGATCAAATTTAACCTGCATGACTTCCGGCAGCTGACGCGCCAAAGTCCGAAATTCCAGTTTTTGCAGCAGTTCCAGCACCATTTCGGGATGGCATTTACTGCCATCCATCTCTGTTATATCAAGCTTTAGCGGGGCGTCGGTCCAAATGCGGGCCAGTTCCTTGCTTAAGTAAGCCAATTCTTGGCCAGTCTCTAGCTTTCGACGTGTCGAATCTTTGACTATGGCCAGGTTTTCATAGACGCCATCCAGCGTTTCATACTGCTTCAGTAAATCGAGCGCGCCTTTTTCGCCGATACCAGGCACACCTGGAATATTGTCCGACGAATCGCCCTTTAGCGACTTCAAGTCTAAAAACTGCTCCACCCGAATACCATATTTTGCTTCGAAGCTTTTTAGTGAGTACAATTCTATATTAGACAGCCCAGTTTTGAGCGCATAGACGTGTACATGACTATTAACCAGTTGCAGCATGTCCAGATCGGAAGTGATGAGCAAGGTTTCGATATCTTTGTCTTTTGCCTGCACGGCTAATGTACCCATGATGTCATCAGCCTCATAATCGTCGAGTTCATACAATGGCCAGCCAAAGGCCTGTAACAATTCTTGTAAAATCGGAATTTGCGCTTTAAAGTCTTCTGGTGCTGGTTTACGTCCGGCTTTATACTCCGGGTACAGCGCTAGACGTTTACGGATATTAGTCTTGGGCTTATCCCACGCTACTGCTACATAATCTGGCTTCAGTCGTCGAATGACCTCTAGTGCCATCGTTGCAAAGCCGAACACCCCGCCCGTCGGCGTGCCGTCTTTCGTCGCTAGATTCGGCATCGCGTAATAGCCTCGATAAAACACGCTCTTACCATCGATGATGGCTAATTTTTTGCGCTTAGTTTCGACCTCTGTACTCATAACCCCCAGTATAAACCTACCAGACAACTTTTAACTATTAATCACTCGAGTAAGTAGTAGTTTGTTCATAGCGTGTAGATCTCGGTTTCAGTAAGCAGCAAGTCCAGCGCGACATCATGGGGATCAGTAGGCATATCATCCAGGTGACCGACAGCAAAGCAAACACCAATTTTGTGAGCCTGGGACTGCGCCACCAAAAAACGGTCATAGTAGCCACCACCATAGCCGATGCGCTGTAAACTGTCGTCAAAACCGAGCATCGGCACAATGATGATGTCAAACATGAGCGACGCAGAAGCCGGTCCGCCATCCACGGCCGAAACTACTCGCCACTCATCCCCAATTTGTCGTGAAGTAAACAGCTGCACGCTAGGATATTCATCCTGCAAAGCTGCTAAGAAATCCCTAAGGTCGACCTCGCCGAAGCGCTCGATAGGCTCAAAGCAATGGACAGTAGTTACACTAGACCAATCCACAGCTTGCCATAAGCCGCTGGCAATGGCCGTACTCTTAGCCTGCCGAGCTTCTAGCGGCAGCGCTAAGCGGGCTTGCTTTAGCGTACGGCGCAATTCGGCTTTCGTAAGATGCATACCCCTATTTTAGCTAATTTGTGTCGATCCCGGGTGCGATAGCAAAAAATGCTTCCGGTGCATTGGTAAGTTGCGCCCACAGTTGATCACCGTAAGACCAGTGCCACCATTCATGGGGATTTACCACAAAACCACTATCATCCTCTATCAACGCCCCACGCATAATCCAGTAAAAGACCCGGCGATTGCGGCGCAGAGTTTGCCCCTGCTTAGTCAGTTTCGACTGATGCTCGTAGTAATCGGGATAGATAGCTTCACTGGTGTCGGCTCGGCGATCTGCTAACAATACGTCGCTATTTGGCACAAAACTCGTATCGGGCTGGCTATATCGTAAACGTACGTCGACTGCTGCTCCTGTCGCATGCGGCGAAGGCGAATCAGGACGCGGTGGCTCGGCAATCAGTCGGTCACGCCGTGCTAGCACTTCCTCCTGGCTAAACTGAGGATACTGCTTGCGAATCAGTTGCGGAAAAGTGTCTTCATAGAGCTGCTGCTGCACTTTCAAGTCCCGGTAGCCTTCGTTGACGTATAGTTCAACTTTACCGTCAAATAACGCTTCGACCTCAGCCGATTGCTGCAGGGCAAAATTAATCTTCGATAAGCGTTCGGCAATACTCTGACGCACCAAAACAGCTGAATCCACCCCAGGAATCGGCTGCCCCGTCGCTGCATTAGGCCGCGAGTAATAACTCTGTCCCGCTAATCCAAACAAATTGATGTCCACCAGCGGCTCATCCGCGTGCATCCCCCCCGACTTCAAAGGATACTGGCGAAACCCACTTTTGTTTGTCCGAGCAGCCGTCTGATCCGGGACGGGCCTGAGTAATATTGCTGTTATGTCCATTGCCCGGTAGTATACTGCAAAACCTATATTTTGTCAGTAATAAATTCATGCAATGCCTGTCTATGTTGTTATTAAGTTAAATATCTGTGAATACAAAATTCACAAATTGGAATTTCGTGCTATGCTACAGTCATGCAGCTAGAAAAATTAATCGCTACTGGTCTTACTCTGCAACAGGCCTCGATGTATGCCTTGCTGATGGAGCACGCCAGCATAACTCCGCCAGAAGCAGCTGACCACCTCAGTCTAAGCCGCAGTAACGCCTATAAAATTCTCGATCGACTGGTCGAACTGGGTCTGGCCGAGCGCACAGACAAGGCTAGAAAATTGCAGTACTCACCGGCTAATCCGCTCGCCCTAGCACGGCTGGTGGCCGAACAGCGCAATATCGCCACAGCTCGGGAAGCCGCAGTCCAGGCGGTGATCAGTGACTTAGCGAGTAAATACCGAGCCCATACCGATCAGCCAGATGTTCGCATAGTTACTGGCCGCAAAGCCGTCGCCGAAGCCTATCGTTTCCAGATTAATCAAGGCCAGCACATTTATTTTCTGCGTAGCGTAGCCGATATCGCTACCATGGGCTTCGACACCATGCATCGGATCAGAACGGAACCCGAGCGTTTCGATATCAAACGCCACGGGATTACACCCGATCTCTCCACCAAACCCAGTCGCGATAGCAACCTTGACCGCACCTGGGTACGGGGAGAGGATTACACCGCTCCAGTGGAGTGGAGCGTCTCTGGTGAAAGCTTGCTGATAGTAGTATTTGGCGAAGAACCCCACGCCATTACCATTGAAAGCCCGCTGATTGCCGCTGCCTTCCAGGAGGTACTACGCTTGCTCACTACGTGCTTGCGGACGATGCCCTATTATGACAGCCTGCCGCGAACGAGTAGTTTGAGTGATTAGAAGTATCCCTATAATCTTGTACAATAAGAGGTATGGAAGAAAAAGTAATCGTCTTTGTAGGCATGCCGGGAGCTGGCAAGAGCGTGTGCGTAGACTATTTAAAAGACAAAGGGTTACCCTTTGCTTACTTCGGTGGCATCACGATTGACGAAGTGAAACGGCGGGGCTTGGAGATCAACGAGACCAACGAAAAGCTGGTACGTGAGGATATCCGAGCCAAAGAGGGCAAGGGTGCCTACGCCGTGCGGATTATCAAGCAAGTCGAGGAATTTTTTGAACAGGGACAGTCCTACGTGGTGGTTGATGGCCTCTATAGCTGGACTGAGTATAAAATTTTCAAGGAGAGCTTCGGCGAACGGGCGGTCATCGTCGCCGTAGTGGCACCCCGCTTCGTGCGACACACTCGGCTGACCACCCGCGCTGTGCGACCACTGACCGAGGAGGAAGCCGATGCCCGGGACTATGCCGAAATCGAAAATCTAGAAAAGGGTGGCCCGATAGCCAACGCCGACTTCTTCCTGGCCAATGACGACGCCGTCGAGAGCTTACAGGCTAAGCTCGAAAAGCTCCTACCTGAAGCTGGCATCCAACCCTAACCATGTTAGTTAGCTACAAAACTTCGAAGCTACAGGCTAAAAGTATTCCTTGTTTGCAGCTTTGTATCCACAGCGACGGATAAAAAAGTAGGCTAGAACTCATGATTTTTGCTCGCCTATTCTATACTAATTAGTATGAACTAAAATGGAGGGATTATATGCCAGACAATGACACGGCCACTTTACAGCGCAACACCCAAAACGCCATTGCACTGTACGAACTGATGTTCAATGACAACAAAGTGCGCGAAGCTGTCGAACGCTATATGGGCGATGAGTATATCCAGCATAACCCTGATTGCCCAAGTGGCAAAGACGGCTTTATCGAATATTTTGAACGTATGGCTCGTGAGTATCCTGGCAAACGAGTGGAGATCAAACGGGCTGTGGCCGAGGGTAATCTAGTGGTATTACACTGCTTGCAGATTTGGCCGGGCGATCACGAGTACGCTACAGCTGACTTCTTCCGCATGGATGAAAACGGATTAGCTGTCGAGCACTGGGATGTCAAGCAGATCCTGCCAGACGAAACCGCTAACTCTAACACCATGTTCTAGCTAGAGCTGGCCAGGCAAATCGCTGCCGGATCTAGAGAAGAGACTACTGTACCCCGTAGGTATAAGTCTGCCACACCACTTGTCCGGCGGCCGTGTACATAACTACGTTGCCATCATCTTGGACGACAAGCCGATTCGCATTGCCGCTACCGAAGGTAGAGGTATGCCAGACTGCAAAAGTCTCATTATTATCTAAGTCATTGTAAACAACCAGGTTGCCATCGGTTTGCATAACCAGCCTATCGTCACCACTGGCCAGAGTATTGGGGGCCTGCCAGATGTACCTATAGGGGGAGTAAAGCACTAGGTTGCCGTCAGGTTGCAGATAAAGCGTGTAGGCACCATTAGCTGACTTTAAGTAGTGTCCGATAGTGAGGGTTTCACCTGCCTTGAGGACTGAGGCAGCCGGAGCTGGGCTAGCAGGTGGGGGGTTGTAAACGGGGGTTGTTATGACAGGCGTCGTAAAGACAGGGTGTGAAGGCTGTGAAGGAGGAGTAGTCGGGTGGGGTGCAGGAGTGGTGGCAGGCTCTTGTGGTGCAACTGCGCCACCACCCGAGCTACCGATGGAGGGTCCAGCTGCTCCACCACTAGCGCCAGTATCGATGGTTGGCGAAATTGCAATACTTTCCCCATGCGTAGCGGAGTGTGCAGCGGCAATCGGGTGTTCTAGTTTCTTATGAGCAGTTACACTTACTTTGCTAGCGTAATCTTTATCGGATGATCCTAAATTTTGCACACCGGCAATAATCAAAAGACAAAAAATTGCACCGGCTAGGGCTACTGCGGCAGATTTTTTAGTCGTGAGCTGCTGCTGCTTCAGGGAGCTCGCTGCGCTTGTCGCTTGAGGCGACAAAATAGAATCAATTTTTGCTTGAACATTGTGGGAGTCTTTATGGACATTCATGAGTCAGATACCTTCATTTTAAATAATAACTTCCGAATCCATAACACTATAGCTTATTTAAGAATATTTGTCAATATTATTATCCGTTATACAAAAATATAGGGGAAGCAGACAAATACTTACACTATAAACGCTGGATACGCTCCCAGCTGGGAGCCACAACTTTGAGGGTGGTTATAATCTGCTGCACACGGGGGTGGAGTGGACCTTGGCGCGTAGCTATATACAGCGTATTTAGATAAGGCGTTGGAGGACTAAAGAGTTCAAACAGCTGGTTGGCCGCTAAGGCTTCAGCCGCCAAGTAGGACGGTAGTACTGTAACTCCAGCGCCAGCGATGGCGGCATCACGCAAGGCCCTGAGGTCGGATATATACAACCCTGCCTGATCATGGGTGCGACCACCGAAGATATCGGCATAGTGATGGCGAATGAGCGGGTAATCACGAATCAACGGTAGCTGCTCGTCAAAGGCGAGAAAGGTAGCGGTTTGCAGGGCAGCTACTATGGCTTCAGCGCTGTGCCCGGCTACTCGATCGTACCACTGCCTATTGCCAACCAGCACATATTCCTCATCAAATAGTGGCTCAAAGTGCACCTCAGTCCGCCCCGGCGGTTGGCGAGTGGCAATCACCAGGTCAAGCTCATCGGCAACTAGTAGCTCAAGTAGACTCTCCACAATCCCCGGTTTTACCTTGACCTGCATACCTGACTGATACAACTGTGCCAGAGCTGGTAAGACTTTTATCGACAACAGATCAGGGGGACCACCGAGTACCACTAAGCCCTTACTATCTTGATCGGCAGCTGTTAAGGCCGCCAGACCATCAAGGTGAGCCTCGATTTTACCACGTAATATCAGGCCAGCAGGTGTTGGTTCGACACCCCGCGGGCTGCGGATTAGTAGTTTGCGGCCCATGCGGGCTTCCAGAGCCTTGAGGTGGGCACTTACGGCCGGTTGCGAAATTCTGAGCTGTCGGGCGGCTTGTCCGATAGTTTTTGCGCGGCAAACGGTTAGAAAGGTCTGTAGATGAGCTAGCTCTGGAGCTGGAGAGTAATGGGTCATAAAAATATTTTACCACTCTGAGCAGTATTGGTCTATTTACCTTATGATCCGAGGCATAGTTGTTCGACTCTGTCAGCTACCTGAGTAGGAGCTTGGGTAGTAGTATCCAAAAGTACTGCTCCCGCTGCAATTGCTCTTGTCTCAAACGATGAGAGGCTAGCAGCTAGAAATTCCCTGGTCACCGGATGCTGACCAAAAGTGTGGCTAGTATCCCCTTCTCGATTATCCAGTCTTTTGTCCATTACTTCTCTTGTGATTCCCAATAAAATTACCTTGTTGAAGTAACCATAAAAATCCGTTTCATTACGAGCACGTCCTACAAGAATCAACGGCTCTTCTGAATCATGGCCTAAAATAACCTTTCTCATAACTTCAGGGCGCCAACGCCAATAATGCTCCTGCAGCCATTCTGCATCGTCCCATCGTCTTTGGGCAGTTGCTATGCCAGAATCAGTCCCCCAGTAGCACAGCTTAGGTGACCAATGATTTAGCTGGTAAGGATCTAGGTTAACCGTATTATAGCCACGATCAGCCAAGATCTGTCCGACTGTCGATTTACCGGCTCCAGCCATGCCTGTGAGCAGGAGTTTATTACTGCCTTTGTTAAATTCTGCCATAGCAGGCTACTATAGAATAGCTCTATTCTAAAGAAAAGCTATATATATTAATGACAGTCATAAAAATATTTTATGACCTAGAGTCTGCCTACACTAGATCTTGTGATAATTCAGTTTTCATTGTAGAATATTCTCGATGACAGAGCGTATTATATTAGATGGCCGGTTTTTTCCAGGACAAGCATACGAGATGCCTCAAGGTGATCTATCAACAGCCGCAAGAACAGCCAGCCAAGTCGGTGAGTGGGATTATCAACCCCCGAAAGTCTTCATTGATGACTGGATTACTGCTACTCCTGATGTGCTTCCCCGGTATACTCAAGATGAGCTTGACTCCGCACCTCGAAACCAGCCTTCCAAACTGGAACTTTATTTTTTAAGCAGGCTACCCGAAATACCTGATTTGGGAGACGAAAGTGTACCGGCGGGAGTCTTGAGTGCCAGGAACAGTATTGAAGTTTGTCTACGAGATGAGATTAGAAGCAAGCTATTCTTAGAGGGAACTTCCGCGGCAATAGCCCAATTGGAGGCCACCACAGAAAATGACCGCAATATAGAAGTATGCGATGCTGGTTGCGGAGCTATTCCAGTACTGGCTATCTACGCTGCTTTATGCTCGGACCGCGTTCACTGTACTGCGATTGAGATGAATCCTGAATCTGCAAGGTTGGCTAATACCTTTGTTGAGGTGTTTGGTCTGCAAAACCAGATACAAGTGATAGAGGGAGATGCTCGCAAGTTCAGACCAGCCGCTCAAATTGATCTTTTGATTTCCGAAACGATGGACGCTGGACTCGCCCGTGAACCTTTGGTGGATATCATGTCAAACCTGCAACCCCAGGTGCGGGATGATGGCATTATACTACCCAACGGCGTTACGGTCAGCGCTACCCTAGTCCCACGGGCAGTTTATGTGCAAGCGGAAAGATTTGTAAGAATCGCGGGATTAACATACCCTGTTTTATCTCCGTATACGCCCTGGGTCTCTTGGCAGAAAGTGGCGAATTATAAGCCCGGCGATGAGCTTGAAAGGATTGACGTTAGTCTTTCAACAACCGGCTATCCGACAGGCGAATATTTCATACTGGTAAACAGCGAGGTTGAGATCGGACCTGGATTAAGGCTAAGGGAGTACCAGTCACTGCTAAGCATGCCGCAAACTATGCTGGATAGTGAAAAGGACATCGCAAATGGGATTACTGAGGAGTTCGCGGCCCTTTTTTATATAGGATCAGGCGGAGACCCAGCTATCAACGCTAGCTACCGGCCGGGCCAAGAACCGATATGCAGGAGATATGTCACATAGCTTGTTCTTAGTTGTTATTTGATGTAGTCGTGGAGTTTTTTGGCGTCGCGGTGCTTGCGGAGTTTGGCGAGGGCTTTGGCTTCTATCTGGCGGATGCGCTCGCGGGTGACGCTGAACTCTTGACCAACTTCTTCTAGGGTGTGGTTTTTGCCGTCTTCCAAGCCGAAACGCAGTTTGAGAATTTTTTGCTCGCGTTCGGTGAGGGCCGAGAGCATATCTTTGACCTGCTCTTTGAGGAGCTGGCCAGTAGCTGATTCTTCGGGACTGACCGTATCTTCGTCTTCGATAAAGTCGGCTAGCACGGAGTCTTCTTCGTCATCGCGGATGGAAGCATCGAGCGAACTGATGTCCTGTTTGATCTTCATGATGTGTTCGACCTTGTCGACGTCAATCTCCATCTCGCTGGCGATTTCTTCGTTGGACGGTTCACGGTTAAGCTCCTGGGTCAGGCGGCGTTGAGTACGGAGCAGCTTATTGATAGTTTCCACCATGTGCACCGGGATACGGATGGTGCGAGCTTGGTCGGCGATAGCCCGAGTGATAGCCTGACGAATCCACCAGGTGGCGTAG
>CAYTRU010000008.1:0-28721 GCA_964440265.1 uncultured Candidatus Saccharibacteria bacterium
CCTCTTGGATAAGGTCTAAAAGGTCGAGGCCGCGACCAACATAACGCTTGGCAATTGAAACTACCAAGCGCATATTGGCTTCGGCCATCTGGTCTTTGGCGACTTTGTCGCCGGCTACTACCCGCTGGGCCAAGGCTAGCTCTTCTTCGGCATTCAGTAGTGGAATTTTGCCAATTTCACGTAAGTATAGACGTACGGAGTCATCGGCCACATCGTCGTCCAAATAGACTGCGGTATTAGTAGGTACTTCTTCCTCTTCAACTTCTTCAGCCTCCCATTGGTCGGTAAAAGCGGCAACCTCTGGCTCCAGGGCAGTAATTTCAATGTTTAGATCCGCCAGTTCGGTATACAGGGCGTCGAGAGCTTCAGCATTTTCTGGAGTTTCCGGAAGAACGGTGAATATATCACGCTGTCCGATGTGTTTATCGCGCTTGGCGCGTTCTAGTAGCTGCTGACGTTGTTGTTCTAAGGTAAGTGGGGTGTCAGCCGGTTTGTTATCTTTAGCTTTGGCCATGAGCGGCTCCTTTCACTTGATTCAATAAGGCATCATACTTTTTTGATTGGCCCAGCAGCTCCCGCGTGCCAGCCGAGTCGGCGGCTTCGAAGGCTTCGGCTAATTTATTTTTTTGGGTTTTGACAAATGTTTCTATCAGTCGTGCCTGCAATCGAGCGGCTTCATCATGAAGCTCATTAATCTCGAGACCCTGATAGAGTTCCTCATAGAGCAATGATTCTATTTTAACATAATCGACCAAATCTTGCACCACTCCGCCAGCTTTGCCATCAAAATCGGGGTTGGCTTGTAAAAATCGTAGGAGCTGGCGACCATTGTCGGTGTACAGCATCTCCTCGGTAACGAGGCCCAGGAACTCACGTAAGGTTCGGCGCATGAGTAGCAGACTGAGAAAATTATCCTGAGTTTTTTGGTTTTCGACAGCTATCTTGTTTAGTTTTGCAGGTTCGACCTTTATGGTACGGCGTCTACTGTCTGGGTTATGGTTGACAGTTTTCTGAAATTTTTGGTCAAGGGCATCCTGGCTGACACCGATAGTCTTGGCGATGGCACTCAGGTAGTGATCACGTTCCACAGGATCGGATAAACCGCGTACCACCGGCAGTAAAATATCGCTAAATTCGCGTTTACCAACTGCTGAAGTCGTGTCGAGCAGCACGGCATATCGAGCTATTAGCCAATCAAGAGCGTACTGGTGCTGGTCGATCGCCACCTGCCATAGCTTTGGATCTTGCCTGATCAGATCATCAGGATCTTGGCCTAATGGCATATCGATGATGCTTAAAGATATTTTAACCCGAGAAGCGATCGGAATAGCTCGTTCGGTAGCAGCGATGCCAGCTTTATCGGCATCAAAACTAAGACGGATATCACCGGTGAACCGGCTGAGAGCTTTCAAATGCGGCTCGGTCAGGGCGGTACCGGCCGTGGCCACCACTTGACGCACACCTGCTTGGTGGCTGGCGATGACATCCAGGTTCCCTTCCACTAGAACTACAAATTTACTTTTGCGAATCGATTCTTTGGCTAGATGCAAACCATACACGTGCCGGCTTTTGTCGTACAGTACTGTTTGCGGAGTATTAATATACTTTGGGGTGTTTGGACTATCATCCAGCACACGTGCCGTGAAGCCGATCAGCCGACCTTGCGGATCTTGCAAAGGAATCATCAGCCGGCCACGAAACATATCTTGCAAGCCACCCCGATAACTTTGGGCACTCAGGCCAGCCGCCTTGAGTTCGACTTCACGAAAGCCCTTACTTTTGGCATAATCGATCAGCGCCGAGCCATTATTCGGCGCATACCCGAGTCGCCATTCCAGAGCCGTCGTTTTACTGAATTGCCGGTGCCCGAGGACATACGCAAGCACAGCTTTATTTTTACTAAACTGTACCTGATAGAATTTTGTCGCGACTTCCAGCAACTCGTACAAGCGTTCTTTGTCTGGTCCAGTATAGCTGCTTTTGGAGCGGTACTGCTCGATATCGATGCCGGCCTTGCGGGCCAGTAGCTCTAAGGCTTCTTTAAACTCCAGTCCCTCGACCTCCATGACAAAGCTGAACATATTGCCACCTTTGCCTGAGCTGAAATCGTGCCAAATCTGTTTCTCGGGACTCACCATAAAGCTGGGAGTCTTCTCGCTGCTAAACGGACTGAAGCCCCGCCAGTTTCGTCCAGCCCGCTTTAGTGGCACATAGTCACTAATCACCTCTTCGATGCTCAAGCGACTCTTAACCTCTTCGACCGCGTCCATACTTCGTAATTATTCAGGATATAGCAGTAAGTAGCAAGTTTAGGGTTTGACGGGCAGTCTAATACTTCACTTCCACGAGAAGCTTATGGTTTAATGAAGATCATGCAACCTCAATCGCCGCAACAAGTTCCACCCGGCCATCTGCCGGCGCCACAGTTGGGGCCACCAGGCCAGCCGACAACACCGCCTCTACCTCCAGTGACTCCACCGGAGTCACCATCTCCACAGCCCCTCCAAGCACCACAGCCCTCTCCCGCGCCTTCCACCTACCTTCCACCCGGACAAACAGACCCAGCGCCCCCTCACGCCAGCTATGATTTCATCATGAATACCAGTCACCCCTCGAAGTCGTTTTTGAACCCCAAACTACCGGGCAAGAGTAACGCAAAGCTCATACGAGTACTGATAGCAGGCGGTGGCTTACTCCTGTTAATGATTGTTTTTTCATTGGTCAAAGGGCTTTTTACTACCCCCTCCAATAAACCCTTGCTACTCGCCGTTGCCCAGAATCAGCAACGGTTAATTCATCTGGTAACTCTTGCCAAAGATGAGCCGACGCTATCGACACCTAATAAAAACTTCGCCGCTACTGCCCAACTAAGCTTGACCAGTGGTGAGTCAGACATGATTGCCTATCTCGGCAAGGCTGGTATGAAAAAAATAGGTTCCAAGGTACTCAACCAAAAAGTTAGTACGACAACTGACGATAAATTGCAGGCTGCCATAGCCGCAGATACCTATAATCAAACTTTTCACGATATTATGAAAGCAGGTCTCGATCAGTACCAACAGTCTTTGCAAGCTGCCTACGACAAAACCACCGGCCAGAACGGACGGAAGCTCCTGAAAGACCAGTCTGATCAGTCCGATTTGCTAGTACAGCAACTCGACTCATCTCCGACACATTAAGCTGACTAGGATACTTATTTTAGCGCACTAGTTCGTAGCTATGGCGGATCAGCCCCTGTACTTCTTCCCATTCCAGCTGACCAGCTAGTACTAGCGTGTTCCAATGCTTCTTATTTAAGTGATAACCCGGCATAATCTCATCATATTTTTCCCGTAGCACCCGAGCCAGTTCCGGATCGCACTTCAAGCTTAAACGCACGGGGGTTTTGCCTTCAGCAATTAGAGCAAACATCTTGCCTTTGCCTGCGTCTCCGGGTACCTCTGAACCGACCTTGTACACTGCTACGTCTTCGCTAAACGGATAATCCCGCCGAGCATTCGGCATGCTCAAGATATATGCTTCAACCGTCTTATGATCCATTCCTAAACCACTCCAAATAATACTGCAGCTCGGCAATCGAAGCCTGGATATCATCAAAAGCCCGGTGAACTTCTTTTTTTTCAAATTGGACGCCGTATTTGCCTTGCACTAGTACTTTCCAGGCGCTGACATCTAGCATACGATAATGTAACTTCAGATCAAGCCGTGGCCACCACTGTGCAATGAACTGGCGATCGTTATGAATGCTATTGCCAGCTAGCACCGCCGGTTCGCTACCAAAGTGCTGCTCGATCAGACTAATTAATTCTTGTTCCACCTGCTCGCTCGGCTTACCACTTTCTACCTTGGCCACAAATTCGTCCCGATTGGCCGGAAAGCCAGCCCACCAGGGGTTTTTTTGCATGCGGTCAACCACTTGTTCGCGTGGCTGCTGCACAATTGCCTCGTAGCTAGCCAAGGTCTTGAAATCAAAATCAGTAACCTCAGCGGCCACTTCCAGGATCACATCTTCCTGCGAATCCAGCCCTGTCATTTCTAGGTCCACCCACAACAGCTTGGTGGGTATAGCGCTTTTGTCGATCATTACTGGGTATTATAGCGTACTCTCAGGTGGGTATCATAGATCCTACTGGCCATCAACGCGGGCCGCACTTAGGGCATCGCTGTACCATTTCAGGTCACCCAGCAGCGCATCCAAGCCGGCCTGTGGGCCATAGGGGTTAGCTTTAGCGGCCTCTGACAAGTTGCCGTCTTCATCAATCATCTCAGACATACCGACCACTGCCAGCGATGGACCAGTCGGGACCAGCACTAATCGGCTTTCTGAGAGAATTTCTTTCAGATCGGTTGCCGCCCGGGCGCCGCCGGCCGAACCATGCGAGATGACAGCTGCCGCTTTGTGGACGAATTCCCAGGTTACGGAATCCAACGCATTTTTAAGCACCGCCGGGATGGAGTGATTGTATTCGGGCGTTACAAAGATATAAGCGTCAAACTGCTCCAGCTTGTCGAGCCACTTTTTGGGAGCTGATGGAGTAACACGATTGGGATTGTAGCGCGGCGATATGGCTTCGTCGAAAAACGGCATCGGGTAATCCTTTAGGTCGAGTAGCTCTACCTCGATACCTTCTATTTGTTCGGCAGTCTTTGCCACCCACTTGGCCTGCTGAGGTGTTTTACGGCCTTCACGGGTTGATCCAATAATTACGGCTAATTTCATATATTTACTCCCTTATGCTATACTTTTTATAGTTAGTAATAGGCCTCAGTATAAAGCCAATACTATACTTTGTAAAGTATGAAATTAACCACGCTTAGCAAACCACTCGAACCCAAAGTCGGCTGCATCGCCGCCGCCATGCAGATCATCGGCAATAAATGGACTGCGCTCATCCTGCGCGACCTGTTCGACGGGCCCAAACGCTTCAGCGAACTGGAGCATTCCGTCGGTACTATCAATCCTCGCACCTTGAGCCAACGTCTGGACGACCTCGAAGCTCACGGCATCATCACTCGTCGCAGCTTCGCTGAAGTCCCGCCCCGCACCGAATACGCCCTGACCCCGAAAGGCCGTGACCTCCATCCCATCCTGCGACAGATGGCCGCTTGGGGCGACAAGTATGAACACTTGTGCTAAGCATATAGTAAGTGCTCCGGCAAAACCTCTAGGTCGTCTTTGTAACTGGCATTAAGCTGGCCGGAAGCTTGTAGTCTTTCAGCGAGCGAGCGGACTTTTTCAGTCAATTCCTGTTGCTGCCTGGTATCTAGAGCATAGCCTTTAAAGTCACGTCTTTCTTCTATTTGTAGGCCATCTCCTTCGTAGGCGCAAATTGCGAATTCCCTGTGCAGGTTATGATCTGTCTGGTGATACATCCATAACCAGATCTGATTTTCTAAAGGGTCATGCTCGATTGTGTAGTCATAGGGGTCATCATCAAAACCAAATTCCAGCATATCATCATAACTCCCCCAGTCATGCAGGGCGTCTTCTCCCTGATAGGTAGCAACGGTCGCAAAGCGTGTGGCCTTATGGCGCTCAATAATACCAAATAATGCGTTATACAGCGGTGAGGCCCTCAGCTGTTCCGCCGCTTTTCGATTAGAAATCGGTTTGGATAATTCCGGAAACTTGATAGCTTCCACGAGTTCCGCATATTCACCCCCGAAAGGCCCGGTGAGAGCAGCTAAACTTGGACCATTTATAGCATCATTAGCAGCCGCTATATCTTCAGCGCTAGGCACCCTACCGAGCACTCGCCGCAAACTATGCAGATACAGTACAGCACCTCTTCTATCATCGACAAACGCACGACGCCCCTCGGGTAATTCTTTCCACTGAGGTGGTGCCTTTTTGGCTCTTGGCCTCCTCGCCTGAGGCTTCGCTGCTGCAAGCTCTATCACCACGGCAGGCTCTGACGCCTCAGCGGTCTCTATAGCCTTGGGCTTGGGTGTGGGGCGTTCCGCGGGCGGCTCAGCTAAGGCAGTCAGGGCAGCAAATAATCTTTTGAGAGCTGTTTTTTGAACCATGCGAATATTTTCTCGAGTCTGCCCATACGATCGACCGACCTGCTCAAGCGTCTCTTCCCTGTCACCGCTTAAACCAAAGCGGCGTTCGATGATATCTCTATACCTATCAGGTAAGCTTGCGACGACCCGCCTGACGGTAGCAGCTTCGTCGGCCGCTATAGCCAGTTCCTCAGGGCTCATCGCCGTGCGATCAACTACCGGCACTTCAGGGTCGAGCCTTGCTATCTCTGACATATGCCGCAAATCGGCTAACTCGCGGACATCTAGATCTGCTAGCTCAGCTATGTCAGCGAGTGTTACCCCTGAGGTCTTGCCTAGTTGCCTCTCTGCAACAACCGCCTTACGCAATTTTTCATGCTGGTAGACAGGAATGCGAACCACTGAACCTTCGCTGTCCTCTCGTCTTCGCGCCTCCACATTTAACCAGTTCAGTGCATAGGTCGAAAACTGAGCTCCGGAAGGATGATACGGATCGTATTTTTCAGCTGCCTTGATCAGCCCGAATAGGCCGTTACTGATTGCTTCTTCCTGATCAGCCGGCCAGTAGCCTGCCTTTTTAAAAGCGAACGGGATTAGCTTCAGATTGCTGACCACTAAATCCCACTTGGCTTTTTCGCCGTCCTCACCTCCGGCTTGTACCTGGCAAGCTAGGGCGTGATTCCTAGCATGATGTTCTGCCGAAGTTATATCGTTTGGCGCCTTCAGCAGGTGCCTAAACTCCGTGCTGTCCGGAATAGGCTCATAGCCTTGTATCGCTAGTACGCTCCTCGGTTCTACCTGCGGGGTCTGAACTTGAGGTGCTACCTCGGCTCTCGGATGATCACTCATTTAACAATTACAACACGTAAATTAGGAATGACGAAAATACTTCTATAATTGTAATGTATTTAATACATTCCGTTTAAAATTAAACAAAATAAAGAAGAATTCAGGGCAAAGATTTTACATTACATAAGTCCTAGTGCAGAATGAGGGGAATAGTATTCTTACCCGTGGAAGAAATAAGTGACACTTACCCAGCAAAGTAATATAGAGCACATTGTCACCGGCGGCACGATTGATTCGGTATGGTCACCGGAAAAGGACACCGCTCGGCCCGGCACGACCAGTATGGCGGCAGAATATTTTCAGTTCCTCGCCCGCCATGGCTACCCAGGCGTGAAATCAGACATCTTAATGCTCAAAGATAGTCGTGATATCACCGTCGAGGACAAGCACACCATTGCCCGTCGCGTCGCAGAATCACCTGTGCCACGGGCAATTGTCACCTGTGGCACCTACCTTATGACCGAAGTAGGTCGCCGCATTCAGGCTTATCCTTCGATGCGCAAGAACCCTTTTGGTAAACGCGTGGCTATGGTCGCTTCCCTGACTCCTCTAGAAGGTTTCAACATGTCCGACGGCGGCTTTAACCTCGGCATGGCGCAAGCAGTGCTCGAGACAAACTTTAGCCGGGACTGTCCGGTTGTAGGAGTAGTCAACGGCATCGTGGCACCAATCGACTCTCTCGAAAAAGACCTCACGACGGCCACCTTTGGCTCCATCGATATCGACGATAGCATGCTTGGCTATGACCATTACACGCTTATCCCGGCCGGTGGCACGATAGACTTTACCTTTAATGGCCTGGATGCCGTAGAACCAGCTGCAACCTCATTTGTACCCGGTTACATTCGGAATCGAGTGCGGAGCAAGATAGAATTTGATGCTACGCCACCCATTTTGAAAGACAGTCGTGATCTGACAGCCGGCGAGCTGGATATCATCGTGGAACTAGTCCGCAAAGCATCGACTAATTTCGTACTCGTGACAGCTGGGCTCATCAAAATAGCCGACCTGCGAGCCAAATTAAGCGAAGCATTAGCTTCCGGCAGTGACCAAGATCATCAAAAACGAGTCATCTTAACCGGCTCCCGATACATGCTGAACTCGATAGATATGAGCGACGCTCCTTACAACCTCGGCTATGCTCTAGGCAAACTCGGCACGGTCGAGCCAGGTGTCCACATCGCACTGGCTGGCAGGATAATCAGCCCAGATGAAGACCCACTACCCTATGTCTATACGGATAACGAACTGGCAAAGATTTTAGCTCAATTAGAGACGATCCGATAGGGGCTACTTCGTACACTTAAGTAAAGCTCTGCTATTCAAACCTAAGTAAGGTCTCGTTCTTTTCGGCCTCGCCGGATTGGAAAATTCCCCCATTCATACACATATACACACCTGGTTTGATGGCCGCAAACGAAGCGATGGTGAAGCCTAGGTTAAAACCGGCGTCAGACATAGTAAACCCCGTAATTGGGATCATCGAGCCGGTCAGAATAATTTTTTTATCTCCGACGTCCAGCTTATCAGCAAGGTGGTTTTCCAGATATTGTGCCGTTTGCCACATGGTGAAGGTTCCGTGTGTAATAATAATGTTTTTATGCGGCGATGATTCGATAGCGATAACCAACTTCGCCCGATCAGCATTAGTGATTTCCCGGCTGTCTTTCTCGACGACATTTTCAGCGCTAAAACTAAAGTGCGGCTGGATCAAGTTTTTTAAATAACTATCGATAGTAGTATCCAGTTTCATGAGCTTTTTGTTGATAGCATCATAAGCCGGGTCAAAAAACTCGATGGTACCACCCATTTTTATAAAATGTACGTGATTTCTGATCATGGCTTAGTGCCTGCCTCTCGCATCATTATTTGCCAATGCGCTACCCGATAAAGACTCAGTTGCACCGCTAGCTTGCGTAGACCACTCGGCCTCGCGGCGACGCTGACGTAATTCTTCCCTTTTTGCCCTTCTTTGAGTTTCGTATATCCGGGTGGACGCAATGTAAAAATCACGTAATGATTGGTCGCGGGGGTGCCCTACTAAGATCGCCAACTTACCTTCAGCGACTGGGAGCGTCGCTACTGTGGCACTAGGCGGTGTATCGGCACTGACCAGATCACCCCTGTCGCGCGGATTAGTTTGGTCCAGCGCTTGTAACCGGGCAGTATCGACAGTAACCTCATCGCCCGGCCGACCGACTATGACGATGTGTACAATGTCTGCGATAGCCTCCGCCGCCCGGCGATGTGATTCTAGGCGAGCGTCAGATACCAGCTCCACATGGGTCTTTTGCTCGGGGTCACCCAGCATGGCCACCACTGCCGGATCGGCCAAACCAGTTGGTCCATCCGGCTCAGTTTCTATCACTATGGGATGCTTAGTCTGCTCTATATCTGCTATCCAAATTTGTCGATCACCAGGTGCGGACATCTAGAATTTTCCTTACTAAATAACAAAACCATTAGAACACAATAATCATTACATACAAAAATAATTGCACAATTAACATATATTTGTTATATTTTGTTTATAATTAAACGATTCTAGAGGAGGTTGGTGTTGGTTAGTATTCCAGAAAAAGTTGAAGAGATGATCAATACTTCTCCGTACTTGCGGGAAGCAATGGCTAACGACCTACTCAACTTGTCAGCTGTGGCACGGTATATGCAACCACAAATCGCCGAAGCTCTGCTTAAGCCTGTATCCAACGAATCGGTGTTTATGGCACTACAACGACTACAGAAGAAATTACATCCGTTCTTCGCAGTTAATCCGGGTCATTATCTGAATAACCTGGAGCTGCGGGCTGATCTCTTCGAGTTGACGGTCACAAACTCGACTGAGCTCTTAAGTAAGCTATCGCGGCTTGCTAAGACCACGGCTGACAGGCGGGCAGCATTGTTTGTTTTCACCCAAGGACAGCATGAAACCATGATCATCACTAGTACCAGTCTAAAGCCGGAAATTATGCGGGCCTTGCACGACGAAACGATTACCACTACTGTACCTGATCTGACCGGCATCACACTACAGCGTAGCCCCGGCCAGATCGAGCGAACTGGCGTACTCTATTATCCGTTACGCATCTTGGCCTGGGAAAATATTTCAGTTATCGAGATCATCACTACGTCGCATGAAATTATGATGATTGTGCGGGATTTTGAAGTCGACCGGGCGGTAGTATCAATCCGGCGCGGCCTACAAACGGTGAAGCAGCACGGAGCAGAGACTACCGACTAGGAGAGAAGATTGCGAACTATTTGCGGGTATTTGCATATCTAAATTTGACCTGGGTGACGACCGTGTAACAATACTCTACGACCTAACGGGAATACATCTTTATGTACGTAAAATACTGCATGGCGGATAGGATCACCCGTATATACCAATTGATCGCCGTGTCTGCCTTGGTTGAGCACTTGAGCGCCCAAGATGGCTCTGACATTTTTACTGCCTAATCCTCCTCTGCCGGGATTATAACCAGGTATGTAATCATAGCCCATGCCTAGTTCAGTCTCGCGAATCCCGGTGTTTATGTAAGCTCCGCGCACATTTAAGCCAGGCAAGAGTTCATGGCGAGCCCGCTCATACTGGACACCTTGCGTCATAAGCCCCCACCGATACTCACCAGTTCTGTCTGCAGTGACTGCATCACTATCATGGCTCTCCAGCGCCACAAAGCCGTCTCTTTCTAGAGCCCTCTCCTGTATCCTCACGCGGAGCCCCTCCATTGTTGGTGGAATATAGCCGCCAGCTGACGGTGATATTCCTTCAGGTAATTGGGGGAACGCTTCTTGTGACTCAGGTGCTGCTTCTGCTGTGCGCATAACTATTGTTCTCCATAACCATTGACTGGGTAATCATGCTAGAATGACAAATATATTATGTAATGTAAATTTATTAGGGTAATTTGTGTGTATTCATTATATTTTGTTTATTTTTAAACGTAGCCTACAATCATACGGGTTATAAATTTATAAAAATCCACATGGTGTGTAACTATATAGATGATGACAAAACAACACATTCACATTATAAAAATGGGTGGCACCATTGAGTTTATCGATCCGGCCTATGACGCCATCAACAAGAAAATCTTGAGGCTAGACACCACGGTCGAAAGTTATCTCAATAACTTAATTAAGCCGCACTTTACCTTTAGTATAGAAGGTGGCGCGGCAAAAGATAGCCGAGATATTAATCACGAAGATCGAGAGAGACTTGGGAAACTGATAGCATCCTGCCCGCATGAGAATATCATCGTTACACATGGAACCTTTACTATGCGAAAAACTGCTGAGTTCTTGGAGCAACAAGCGCTTAGTGACAAAAAAATTATCGTAACTGGCTCGATGGTACCCATCACTGGTTTTACGACTTCTGATGCAGGCTTTAATTTGGGATTCTCCATCGCGTCCTTTGCGACTATCAAACCAGGCGTGTATATGTGTATGAACGGCGGAATTTTCCAGCCTAATGAAGTAACCAAGAATGAGAGCCTACTTCGGTTTGAGTAAGGTGTAAGAGCATTTTAGATCAAGAGCGACAGGACAATTACCAGTGAAGCAGCAATGACTTTTTTCAGAGTAGGCTTTTCATGCAAAAATAGTATGCTGACGATAAATACAAATACCGGCGTCACGTTTGCTAATGTGACACTAACACCTGCGCTACCCTGTGCCAAGGCTGTATACAGCAATATCCATTGAGCGATCACTACCAGCGCACGCAACACGATGGCTCCGTATTGCCGCGTGCTAATATGTGTAATTCTCAGCCCAAAAAGTAGCATGGCGCTGAGTGCAATAATAGCGGCCCGGAACAGATATAATGTCGGTGCATTGATAGCATGCAGATTATCGAGCAAGTATTTAGAGGGGATGGCCGTGAGGCCAAACAGTACTGAGGAGCAAAGTGCCGGAATTAGTGTCGCTGACCGATAAGCTTTGAAATTCCGAAAGTCAGTTGAGAATATGATGATTGAAATAATAATGCCGCTAGCCATGAACAGTGTCTTCGCCGGGACATAATCGGATAATAGTAGCCAGCTGAGAGCAAAGGTAAAAAACGGTGCTAGTGATAGAACTGGAGCAGCGATGCCAGCTTCAGTTTTTTCAAAAGTCTTGAAGTAAAAATAATTGCCGGCGGTATCGATTAAACCGACAGCAAATACCAAGGTTAGGCTTAGTATTGTTAGGTGAAACTTATAAAAGAAAGGCGATAGACAGAGCAAAATCAGGGTCATCACCAAGAAATTACTGGACAGCATAGCTTTGGCAGGCAATGCTTTTAGAATGACCCTAGCCAGGATCATAGCAATTGCACCAAAAACCGCCGATGCGAGAGCAATGAGAGTAAAATTATGGACGTTCAGAAAGTGCACCATCATAAGCCCTATAGTCTACTGGCTTTGGATGATCTGTCAAATCTGTCTAGTGAGACTCTATGGTTTTACTTCTTCTCGTGAGAGAACCGGAAGTAGGTGATGAGCAGGACGGCCAGCAGCAGTTCGGTGACCATGACAAACCGCAAGATTCGGGCATCGGCGAGACTAGCGGTGATAATGCCGTAGACGGTGGTAGCTACTCCACCCAGGGCTAGGCCTTCGCCGATCACTGCTGAACGTTTAAAGAGGTACAGACCGGCGATTACGATCACTGCGGTTGCAACTAGCAGGGTGACCGTGACATTGTGCTGGTACTTCTTTTTGTCTGATTCGAAGTTTTTGTAGGATTTATCGTATTTGTCTTGAGCGGCGGTGTATTCAGCATCTGATAATTCAGAAGAGCTATCAGGGTAGCTAGGTTCTTTCGGCGGCTGGTACAGCGAAAAGATACCGACGCCTATGAAAGCTACCACTGTCAGGGCTATAAGAATCGAGTACAGTAATCGGATAAATGCGTTCATGGTCTAACTCCTTATTTAATATATTCAACTATACACTATTGGCGGCCACAAATGAGCTAGTCCGGGCTTAAGTTTTGGCTTGAAAGTCGAGGGCGGTAGAGTTGATGCAATAGTGTTGGCCGGTGGGCGAAGAACCATCGTCAAACAGATGGCCGAGATGGCCGCCACAGGTTTTACAGATAACCTCGGTGCGTCGCATGCCTAGGCTATTGTCTTCGGTCAGCTCTACGGCATCGCTGTGAGCGACATCGGCAAAGCTGGGCCAACCCTCGAGGCCGCGGATCGACGAGTCATATTTGGCGTCGCTAGTGAACAGAACTGTGCCACAGGCTGCACAGGTGAAGTTGCCGGTACCTTTTTCGTTTAGCAGTTGGCCGGTGAAAGGGGCTTCGGTGCCTTTCTGGCGCAGTACGCGGTACTGCTCGGGGGTAAGCTTGGCTTTCCATTCATCGTCAGAGAGCTGCTTGGTCATTTCGGTTCCGATTTCCCTTCGGCCGGCTTTGGTGCCTTTGGTGTGTCGAGTTTATCAAGCTTGAGTATCTTGATGAGGAGATATAGAGTTCCCAGCACAAAGAGGAAATCTAGCAGCCCATAGACAAAGCTGCCCCAGCCGAAGTCCGCTGTCCGGCCGTGAAAATGCAAGGTAAAGGTGCGGTCGCTGAGCGCATGGCCAAATAGCAAACTAAAGAGCGGGTCGAGAAAACTTTCGATGAGCTCTTTGGCTAGGGTCTGTACCTGAGTGGCGATAACGAAACCAATCGCCAGGGCAACGACGGCATGCGTTCGCAGAAACGTGACAAAACCATCCATGACTTCATCGGTGGCACCGATAACCGAGACGCGAGGCTTTTTCTGGCGGTTTTTGCCGGCCGGAGTTTCTATGCGTATGGTGCCGCTGCTGGTAATAATCTTGGTCGTATTTTGCTCTTTATCTGTCTGCTCAGCCATGTGTAACTCCTCACTCTAGTAGTATGCTACATCTGTTCCGGCGCGGCAATACCTAGTAGCGTCAGTCCGTTTTGGAGGGTCTCGGCGTATTGTCGTACCAGGCTTAACCGTAGCGCCTGCCTGGGGTCACCTGCCACGCGATTTTGCTCATAGAAACGGTTGAAGACTTGGGCCAGTTCGTAGAGGTAGTTTGCGATGTGGTGCGGCGAGTAGTCACTCACGGCGGCGGCGAACGTCTCGGGATACAGGCTAAGTTTGCGAGCCAGGCTGCGTTCCGCCGGATCGAGTTTATCCACGGCTTTTACTGGCTCAAAATCACCTAGCTTTTGCAGGATACTGCTAGCTCGCACAAAGGCATATTGCAGATACGGCCCGCTATTGCCATGGATGGAAATCGATTCCTCGGGACTATAGATGACATCGGGTCCCATGGTTTGCTTGGTAAAGGCGTACTTCACTGCCCCCAGGACGATGTCATTATTATCACCCACCGATAACCGCCGGCCGGCCTCAGCGGCGGCATCTAGCACGTCTTGGGCACGCAAGATGTTACCTTTTCGTGAGCTCATTTTCATGCCGCCGGCCAGCTTTACCTGGCCATGCGTCAGATGCGCCGTCCGCTTTACCAGCTCCGGCTCAAACTGTTCAATGCTTTTCAGCACGACCTTCATATATTCGATGATGTCGTTACCGGTTATGATAATCGTGCGGTCAAAGTGGTAGTCCTGCCATTTCGCCATCGTTAGACCGACATCTTTGGCTTCGTAGGTTGGTAAGCCTTCGGAATTGATAAATACCCGAGTGTGCAGACCGTAAGGCTCGCCTTTGAAGACTACTGCGCCATCACTTTCGGCGTACACGCCCTTTTTTAGCTGTTCTTTGACCGTCCTGAGGCCGATTGGCGCCGTAATACTCTCTGGATAATACTTCTCAAAGCCGCTGCCGATCTGTTTATAAAATGCATTAAAGTAGTCATAGCTCCACTGGCGGGTTGTCCAGTAAATTTTGGCAAAATTACTCTCGTGATCTTCGGCAGTATGTACTTGATAGACTCGTTTATTAAGGACGACTATTGCGGCCTTTCCACGCTCGTCCGTTTCATAGGCATTTGTGCCCTTTATATATTGTTCTGATAGCCAAGTTGATCGTTCGTCTAGTGATTTTTTAGCGACTACCAGTAAGTTTTCATAGGCCTTTGCCTCGTCCATTGAACCATCCGTTAAGGTATGCAAAATCGCCCACATCGTTTTGCCGACATGCAATCCGACGTCGCCCCCGAAATTTACGCGGTGTACCTCAGCGCCAGCTGCTTCCAAGAAGTTGGCGATGGCGTCACCGACCATTGTTTGATACAGGTGGCCGGCATGTAAAACTTTAAAGGGGTTCGGATCGGAATATTCAAACACTATGCTTTGGCCTTGTAGTGACTGTGCAAGCATCGTGGCAGATTGGGCAGCATCGAAAAGCTGCTGGTCAGACAGACGGATATTAATAAAGCCCGGTCCGGCAACCGTGACCTCGCTGATTTTCTCACCGAAAGTTTCACGCAGTTTCACGGCCAGCGTTTCGCCAATTTCTCGTGGATTTTTGCCGACTTGTTTGGACAGCTGCAGCGCCACGTTGGTTGCATAGTCGCCAAATTGTTCTTCGGGCCGTGTCAGCTCAACGTCAACATCGCTACCGAATAATTCCTGGCAAGCAGCAGCAATCCTTTGCTCAATGTCATCTTTCATCGTATGTAAGTGTAACAGATCAGGCATGGCTAATTAATTGGCTGGTGATCCTGCTGGAACGTGAAATGTGGTTTTGGTACCCTTGCCTGCCGAGCTATTATTAATACAGCCTCCAATAAATTGATTAGGCCTAAGTAAACTGGGAACAAGAGTATTCCGTAGCTATACTTGCCCGCTCCTATAATATTGATAAACGGTGCAGCGCCACCAAGCACGAAAAAGAGCGGCGTTTCTGTCCATGGTTGATGCCAGGTTTTTAGCAATGTGGGAGTAAAAGCAATAACGTCGGTCACCACGCTCAGATGTAGCGCCAACAAGGCATTACCCGTAGCTTGCCATACCATCACGCCAACTATCAATAAGCCATAACACGCCAGATCGACTTTAGATAAACCACCGACACCTCGCTTCAGCGCCAGTAATAAAATAGCTACACAACCAGCCCAGTCTCCGAGTGTGATCGCAAGTAGCCAACCGCTATGAAGTTGATTTTGCTGCAATAATGTAACTGTGAGAAGCAAAACGAACATAATACGCGCTGAACGGGCGGGCTTAACTTTGTCTTTATAAATGTCGCGTGCATAGGGAGCGTATGCGGCGATAGCGATCAAGGCAGCAAGAATGGAAAGAGTCTCTTTCATGACAAGAGCGTGAGCATGATAGCTTTTTGGGCGTGCAAGCGATTTTCGGCTTGGTCAAAGATTAGTGATTTTGTCGAATCCATCACAGCGTCGGTGACTTCTTTGCCCCGAGTGGCTGGCAAGTCGTGCATAAAATATCTGTCGCCAAGTAATGTCTCGTCGACTTGGTATGGTGCAAAGATTGTTTCCCGCTGTGCCTGTTCGGCTTCATCGCCCATCGAGACCCAGGTGTCGGTATAGACTACATCGGCACCCTGAACTGCTGCTGCCGGGTCGGTGGTCAAAAAGTCGGGCGTCGACTGCGGCTGGAAGCCCTCGGGTGTCGCGACCCGGATAGTGATTCCCAGCAACCGGCACGCATCAATTAGTGAGTTGCAGACATTGTTGCCGTCACCAATGTAGGCAACGGTCGGGTTATCGCCGACAAACTCTTTGATGGTCATGACATCGGCAAGTGCTTGGCAGGGGTGATATAAGTTGCACAAGCCATTGATCACCGGAACTTCGGAAGCTACCATCATGTCTAGAATGGTTTGGTGATCGAACACCCTGGCCATGATGATGTCAGCATAGCGGGAGGCAACCTTGATCTCGTCTTTGATGCTGGCCTTGCTGCCGTGTGAGGTCCGGGCATCCATGTAGATGGCATGCCCGCCGAGCTGTGTCATGCCAGCCTCAAAAGATAATCTCGTCCGCACCGACGCTTTTTCGAACCACATTACCAGCGTCTTTTGCTGGAGGGCGTCATGATACTTTTCCGGATTTTTCTTGAGGTCAAACGCCAAGGCTAAAACACGCTCCAGTTGTTCTTGAGAAAAATCGGAAATTTTTGAGAAGTGTTTTGGTGGCAAGTTAGTTTTAGCCATCTTTTATCTCCTTCGGGAATAGTTCTTCTTTGATCTGCAAGTAGGCATCCCGAAACGGCATGCCCCCAGCCACTAGCTTGTAAACCCTTTCGGTAGCGTAGAGGTCATCAGTCATTGCTGCCTGAAGCTTAGACTCGTTAATCTTCAGTTCCGGAACGGCATGAATTAGCATGGTCAGAGTGTTTTTGGTCAGCTCAGCACCTTTCATAAACGGCTCTTTGGTTAACTGTAGATCTCGCTGAAAACCGTTGCCGATGCTACCGATGATGGCTCCAATCTGGGCATAATAACCAGCCAAGACCTTGGTGTTGCCTCTCATGATTTCAAAGACGTCATAATTACGCTTATTGGGCATGATAGACGAGCCAGTGGTAAATTCCGGCGGCAGGCTGAAGTAATCAAACTCCTGGGTGGTAAAGAGCAGCATGTCGCAGGCGAAGCGGCCAGCTAAAATCATCGTCAGCTCGCAGGCCTGCAAAACGATCAATTCGAAATAACCCCGGGAAATTCCGCAATATAACGGATTTTGTTGAGTCTTGCTGAAGCCAAGTTTTTCGGTGGTGTATTCCCGGTCAAGTTCCAGACCAGTCACACCAAAGCCAGCCGCTGAGCCAAGCGGATTTTGGTCGATCATTGCCTTGGTCGCCTCGACCATCGGCAGCAAATCATGCAGGGCGTCTCGGTAAGCTCCCAGCCAGTCACTCACCGTCGTGGGCATAGCTTTCTGCAAATGAGTATAACCGGGCATCGGGATCCCCGTGGCCTGCTTCATTTTGCTTTCGTAGGCCTCAATCAAAGCTTCGAGTTGTTGAGCGACATCGCTCAGTACATCTTTCATATACAGCCGCATCATAACTAAGGCCTGATCATTGCGACTGCGGCCGGTGTGAATCTTTTTACCGATGTCACCGAGTTTTTCAGTGAGATACTGTTCGATAGCGGTATGGCAATCTTCCTGTTCGCGCAAGACCTGGAATTTACCTTTTGCATGTAACGCTTTGATCTCTTTTAGAACTGTCTCGACTTGCTCGTATTCCGACTGCTCCATCACGCCTATCTTGACCAGCATGCCGACATGAGCCAGCGTGCCTTCAAGGTCATACGGCAGTAGTAGCGTATCAAATATGTAGTCCTCACCAACGGTGTAGGCCTCGACGACTTCAGATGGTGTCGAACCGGTAGTTTGCCATATTTTAGCCATGCTGCCTCCTAATTCTTTCCTAACTTATTTTCGTAGTCATATACAGAATACGCTGTTTTTTGAGCCAGGTTGTAGATTTCCGTAAACCCAGCCGAAGCATTTTGGTTAAACGTTAGATCAAAGGTATTTGAGCTCATCAGCTGTTGGTCAAATAGTGAGTGTGGCGACTCCAAAGCTACTACGGTAATATTTCCCTTATAGAGCTTCACTTTTACCGTGCCAGTGACCTTATTGTTTTGGCTGTTGGTATAGGCATGGATATGATACATGACCGGGTCGTACCATTTAGCCGCGTAGGTGAGATACGCCCATTTGGTGTCGATGAAGACTTTTAGCTCGTTTTCCTCTTTCGTGGAGACCATCATTTCTAGCTTTTTATGGGCCGCGATCAGGATATTGGCCCCGGGGTTTTCGTACACACCTCGAATCTTCAGGCCGACCAATCTGTCTTCGATTAACTGAACCACGCCCACGCCATGTTTGGAACCGATTTTATTAGACTCGGCGATGATCTGACTCAATTTAAGCTGCTGGCCGTTGAAGGCTACGGGTACGCCTGATTTAAATTCAATTTCTACTATCTCGGCCTTGTCTGGCGCGTCTTCGGTGATAGTACACCATTGTAGGATTTTTTCGAGTGGTGGTTCCAGAGCTGGATCCTCGATTTCACCGCCTTCCCCAGTAATTCCCCACATATTTTCATCGTAGGAGTAGGGTTTATCCGGTTGCTGTTTCACCGGTATATTATGGGTTTTTGCGTAGGCAATTTCCTCTTGCCGTCCCATTGACCATTCTCTAACTGGCGCGATGGTTTTAAGCTGAGGGTTAAGTGTGGTGATGTAGCCCTCGAACCGAACCTGATCATTGCCTTTACCGGTACAACCGTGAGCTATAACTTCGCTATTGGTCTCGGCGGCGACCTTGACCGCAACTTTGCTGATTATTACCCTGCCGAGCGGACAGCTCAGCGCGTAATCACCCTGGTAGTTGGCGTTGGCTTTAATGGCCTCGCTCAGAATCACATCGGCAAATTCGTCTTTGGCATCGTAGACAATCGCTTCTACTGCCCCAAGGTCTAGAGCTTTCTGCCTGACCGCCTCCAGGTCATCAGCAGTCTGGCCGATATCGACCGTTAGCGTTACTACCTGACACTCATACTCATCCTGAATCCATTTCAGCATTACCGAAGTATCTAGGCCGCCGGAGTACAGCAAGAGACACTTGTCAAACTCGCCTTTTTTGGCCTCGTGAGAGGCTGTTTTTATATACGTTGAGTTATTTTTCATTACATTTCTCCTTAATCTCATTAGTGTAAGCGTATTTATGCATATATTTAAATTTTTAAATTAAAAAAGCTCCCTGGCGATAGGGAGCTGTCTGGGGCTTATTTGCTTAACTAATTACTAGGACAACTCCCGTTGGTACGTGAGTTGTGACGGCGGATAACAGATGTCACCAAAAAATTCATATGTCAATGATACTACACTTTCTGCCAATAGGCAAGTATCCTCTCGGGGTTCCAAAAGCCTTGCTCTCGGCGCAGTCATTACCTACTGCTTGATTAGCTATCGCTGGTGCAATGATTATAGCAAATATGCTATGGATCAATCTGTTAGCCATAGCATATTTGCTATAATCTCCTAGATACATTCCAACCACGGGGCTAAACCTCCTTGCTCCATCGCCACGCCGACATCATGCAGCGCCTGAAGACACACAGGTAAGATATCTGGAGTTGAGATTAAGGCTAGTGCATGGCGGGGATGGCAGTAAGCTCGTCGGCTATGGCTTCGAGCGCCGGAAAATCGATGCCACGACCGAAGAGTATCCACTCGCCCTGGCGTTTCATGATGTCAGCGTGGCGGTGATACCAAGTCGCGTAACGGTTCGTAGCATGCGAGCGCCAGACCAGCACCGGAAAGTCGGCGGTAATCCGATACCACAGACTCTCACCGATACCGCGGCCTTGGAACTGGGGCGAGACTGCCAGTTTATCCAGATATGGGGTGCCGTCTGATAACACCGTGACGACACCGAAGGCCAGTCGATCGGCCGTGAAATAGACTTTTTCAATATCACGTTTGGCATAATCAATCGGTAATGACTTATGGAATACTTCTGTAATGAGGGCTGCTAGGTCTGGATAGGTGTTGGCTATATCTTGGCTAGCAATAATTTTTTGGCCCTTGCCCACAAAGGTGCCCGAACCCTGGTCAGTTAACAGTTCTGGGAGCAAGTCGGCTGGCTTGGTGATGGAGATTGCCGAGCCGACTTCCAGGTCCTCGAGGATCTTGGCCAGCTCACGTAGCTTCAGGGCCATACCACCGCTGACTATGCCCTCGGCAATCAGGGCTTCAACGTCTCGGATGTCAATACCGCTGATAAACTCCTGGGCATTACTGCCTTTGATCGGTTTCAGGACACCACCGGTAGGCGTCAAGCTGGCCATGCGGTGGGGTCGCAGATCAGTTGCCAGGGCTCGGAAAATGGTGTCGGCGTTGACATTGAGCGTTTCGCCGGTCTTTTCATCGTGGGCTAGTGAGTGGAGAACCACTACGGCATGTTGCTGCAAAGCCGCGACGATCTTTTCGGTCTCGATGGCGGTGATTTCTGTGCCAACTAAGCCCAAGACTGAATCGCGCTTGGCACTAAATAGGTCAGCAGCCGGCAAGCTTGTGACTTTTACGCTATCGCCTGCTAATACCTGAACAAGCTCATTTGTCAGTCCGGTAAAGATCTGTTTAGCCAGATTAAGCATGGCAGGATCGGTGTAACGTTTGCCGTCTATGAACTGCGAACTGACATCAAACTGTTTAGCGGCCTGGCTCAGTTGCGGACCGCCGCCGTGAACGAGTAAAGTGTGAATACCGTGGCTGGCAAGTTCGCCTAAGGCTTCGGCCAGCTCCAGAACTGCGGCCTTATCCTCCAGTAAGCCCCCGCCGACCTTGATCAGTAATTGCCGATAAGGCGCAAAGCTTTGTAAGGCAGCAATGTAGTGCCTGGTCTGCTTACCAGGTAGATCAGCTATTTTCATAATTACGCTTGCAGGACCTCATCTAGAATAAATATTGCTTGATCCACCTCAGTAGCAGTGGCTGTTAACGGCGGCAGTAGCCGGATAACTGTGCCCTGGGTGCTATTGATATACAAGCCTTTTTCCAAACAGGCAGCGGCGATTGGTTTTGAGTCGCAGTCTAGCTGCAGCCCGATCATTAATCCTTGCTGTCTGATCTCTGTTATACAGGTGTGACTAGCTGCCAGCTCGGCTAATCTGGTAGACAGTAGCTTTGTGAGCATTATCACGTTTTCCTGAAGTGTTGGCTCAAGAATGGCTTGCAAGGTAGCGACTCCAGCAGCTGCCACCAGTGGGCCGCCGCCGAACGTACTGCCATGCATGCCAGGTTTGACCAGTGCGGCAACCTTTGTGCCGACGATTGTAGCACCAAGCGGCAAACCGCTGGCCAAGGACTTAGCAGCCGTGATAATATCCGGTTCTAGCTCGTAGTTCTGGTAGGCAAACAGTGGACCGGTACGCCCCATACCTGACTGTACCTCGTCGACGATCAACAGTATATCTTTTTCGAGGCATAGCTGTTTAATAGCGGCTGCATACTCGCGGGATGCAATATAAATACCTCCCTCCCCTTGTACCAATTCCAGCATGATGGCTACCGTTGACTCATCAACGCTTTGGTGCAAAGCCGCGCTGTCATTCAACGGCACATGCACGAAACCCGGCAAATGTGGCGCAAATCCTTGTTTAATTTTATCTTGGCCGGTTGCAGCCATCGTCCCGGCCGTTCGGCCATGGAAAGATCCTTCGGTGGTAATTATAGTGTGCCGCTTGCCTTGGCCATACAGTTTAGCGAATTTTATAGCTGCTTCGTTTGCTTCGGCACCACTGTTGCTGAAGAAAACTTTACCGGTAATGCTATGCTGGACCAGCAGTTTTGCTAACTGGCCTTGCGGCCCGGTGTAAAAAACATTTGGCACATGGATCAGTTCTTGTGCTTGTCGTGTAATAGCCTCCACGACCACTAGCGGTCGATGCCCAAGATTGGAAACTGACCAGCCGGACAAAAAATCCAGATACTTTTTACCAGTGTCGTCGTATATATAACTTCCCTCACCGCGCACTATGGTAATCGGGAAGCGCTGGTAGGATGGCAGGACATAGTCGTCAAATTCTTCCTGAGTCATGGATTCTATTCTACAGGATTTTTGTCTTAGGAGCGGTTCTCTTAAGTGTATTCGACGTTTATATCGACATAAGCTTTACTAAAATCACACGTATAAACGGTGGCGTTGGCTGTGCCGAGCTTGATGGTAACTGTAATATTGAGTGCGTCATCTGTTGGGCTGCTGGTTTTTATGTCTAAAGAATCTTCGGTGATTGGTAGGCCGAGGGCCCCGACGGCTTGGGCGATACGTCCCCAGTTACCTGTTTTGCCGTGGGCGGCAGTTTTGACCAGTGGCGAATTAGCAACGGAATAAGCGATGGCCTTGGCTTGGTCATACGTTTCGGCACCATTTACCTGCACCGTGACCAAGACGGTAGCCCCTTCACCGTCGCGGACGATCATCAACGCTAGGTCTAGACAGGCTTGGCGCAAGGTTTTGACAAACGTGGCGTAGTCATCATCTTCCTGCGCAATAACCGCGTTGCCGGCTTGTCCATTAGTCATCAGTGCCAGAGTATCATTGGTGCTCGTGCAGCCATCGACAGTGATAGCATTGAAAGTCGTTCGGCTAGCCTTCTGAAGTGCCTTGTCCAGAAGTTCCGCGGTGATAGCGATGTCGCTAGTCAGAAAACCGAGCATAGTAGCCATGTTGGGCTGAATCATGCCGGAACCTTTGGCGCAGCCGCCAATAACCACTCGCTGGCCAGCGATTTCACATTCGTAAGCGATTGATTTTGCGAAGGTATCAGTAGTCATGATAGCAGTGGCAAAGTCATCACCAGCTGAAGGCGAGCGGTTACTAAAAGCCACCTGCAAACCGCTCCGGACCTTATCTATGGGCAGCAAATGGCCGATTATACCAGTTGAGGCCACTAAGATTTCAGTAGTATCAGTACCGAGCAGCTGCGCAGCGGCTTGAGCCATCTGCTCAGCATGTAGTTTGCCATCGGCGCCTGTCATGCAGTTGGCGTTACCGCTGTTGACTACGACAGCCCGAACTGTATGATCCTGGCAATGCTGCCGGCTCAGCTGTACCGGTGCGGCAGCTACACTGTTTTCGGTGAAAATTGCTGCTGTCACCGCTGGTGTGTCACTCCAAATCATAGCTACATCAAGCCCGCCGCTGTTTTTTATACCAGCCGCTGCAGCTCCGGCGCTGAAGCCTGTAGGTGCCAGCACCCCGCCCTTAATTTGCTTCATAGCTCCATCAGCCCCGTCTTTTCGTCAAGACCATACATAAGGTTAAAGTTCTGGATGGCTTGACCAGAGGCGCCCTTAATTAGGTTATCTATTACGCTGCTCAGCACTAACAGTTTCTGCTCGGGAGCAGCAGCAATTTGTATCCGAACCTTGTTCGTACCTACCACACTACGCAGGTCTAGATCTGTCGCTTCCGCCGGCACTACTTCCACAAAAGGTGCCGCTCGGTAAAAGTCCTCAAACATTTGCTGAGCAGCCGTTTGAGTCAATGCTTCTTGTAGCTGTACGTATATCGTGGCAAAAATACCCCGCTCAATTGGTAACAGGTGCGGCACAAAGGCGACGGGCAAAGACCGGCCGGCCAGAAATGAAAGCTGCTCAACAATTTCCGGACTATGCTGGTGAGCTAGTACTTTGTAAGCCTTAAAGTTATCCTTCATCTCACTAAGTAACCGCTCCGTTGCAGCAATGCCTGCGCCACCAAAACCCGATTTGGCATCGATATGAATACTATCAATGCCCAGACGCATTAGTGGTGCTAACGATAAAATACTAGTCGTCGGATAACAGCCAGGATTCGCAATCAAGCGTGCATCTTTAATCTGTTCGGCGTAAATCTCCGGCAAACCGTAGACAGCGTCTTGTAGTAAATGAGGCGCCGTATGACGAGAGGTGTTATACCACCGTGCATACTCCTCCGCCGAGGACAGTCGAAAATCGCCACTGATGTCAATAACCCTGATGCCTCTGTCCAATAGGTCTGGTGCTAGCTGCATACTCACAGTGTGAGGCGTGGCTAAGAATAGTAAGTCAGCTTGCGCCGCTGCTTCGACTGTATAGGCTTTGCAAACCAGCTCTGTACGGCCGGCGAACTCTGGCCAGATGTCGACAACCGGTCCGGCCGTGGTATGTGCCGAGGCATAGACAACTTCAGCTGCTGGATGATCCAGCAGCAAACGCAATAGCTCACGGCCCGAATAGCCAGATATACCAACAATACCGACTTTAATCAGCTTATTTTCCATCTCAACCACTATAGCATACCCCTGTTCGGTCTATGATTTAGCTGTCGTCCGTTTCAGAAATTCAGCACCGCGCCACAGCAAGTTATACATACTACCCAGTAACACAAAAAAGACGGCGATAGTAATCAGCATGTGCGGATAGGCACTAGGATGCAACACGCGGTCAGAGATGTCGAGCAGCAAGCCACCGGTATTGGTCAAGATATCCCAACTATTCCAGCGTAAGTCACGTCCGACATAGATGGCAGCGCTGCAGGTAAGCAAGGTGAATGCTACCCAGGCGGCTGCTGTCCGGCCTGAAAAACGACGCCTGAGCTGCAAATGTACTAAATATAGGCTGCTAAAACCCAAGATCACACCAGTATAGATAAATGACGTGAACATCACCGCATCGTATAGTATATCGACCCGTTGTACCTCTTGTAAGTGAATAAAATCACTAATCAAGTAAAAGCTATTTGGCAAGAAGACCAACCACAGCAAACTGATAGCTAGCCCCTCCCAGCTCGACCAGCGCTTAGTCTTGAGGGTAAAAATCAGCCGGACGGCAAAGAACAGTGGCAGCCAAGCCAGAAATAAATTCCAGAGTAAATACGTATAATTTAGGCTGTGGTTACGCCACGCCCCGTATGCAAACAGGCTGGCACTCACCAAACTGGAAATAGCAATGGCAACGATAAACTGGCTGCGGGGTGTCCGCCACTTACTCATAACCTTTTCAGTATACCAAGTTGCTAGCGCACAGACTTTGCACTCTATCTTTCAACCAGTGCATGCCTAAAGCATGCCTTTTGGATATGCTTTGTATGCCGCTTGTAGATCTAATCGCCAGACACCTCTCACAAGTAGTAACGTATGCATACTTCGGAATCACTAAGAACCCTAAAACCCCAGTAGAGAAGAGCTTAGCGGCGTTCTAAATCGCGTTGCTGTGGAGTCTCGTGTGGACGGGCATAGTCGTCTTCCAGACGCCAAGTAGTACCTTGCTCGGGGGTGGAGACCTCGATAATATCACAATCGGTGAGACCAACCAGTCGGTGGCGTTGACCAAGACGAGTACTGTAGCCCTGTCCGGGCTGAAGTTCGGTCTGCACTAGTTCACCTTGCTGATTCTCCCATATGACCGCAGCTGTACCACCGATAACCAACCAGCTTTCGACCTTCTGGTCATGAACCTGTAGACTCAGTCGCGCACCACTATTGATGTGGATCACCTTTCCCATATAAGGAGCATTAGTTGGTACCCAATGCAGTTCATAGCCCCAGGGTTTCTCGATGCGCCTCACGTAGGCATCAGTACTAAAGCTACTGGGATCAAACTGGGGAACCTCTGGAAGATCTGTTGATAAATCGGCCATTATTGGTCAAGACTCTTTTTAAACTTCTCAATCAGGTCAACGGGGGCAGGATTAATGCCGTTCAGCAAGGCAGTATAGATGGTTACAAAATCACCTAGCGCGATCGTCCACAACAGCTGCTCTAGTAAAGTGTCACCTTGCGCCTGAACGATAATAGGGGCTGGCCGCATGCCAGAGAGCAAGCGTTCGCTGACTTCAAACCGTTTTTGCACTCGGGGATGTTCTAGAGAACTGCGTAAATCAATAACCGCATATGGTTTTTGAACCGGCTGCTTAGTCCAACCCATAAATTCGTTGTGGTTGAATTCTGGGTATTCGTTGGTCCAAGCTATGTGCTTGGCGTTTTCATTGAAGCTGATTTTCCACTTGTAAGCCGCTGGGAATAGCTTTGGCCCAGCGTAGATCACCGGTGATTTACCGATGACCTCTAGGGCAATTTGCTTCGCGTGATTGGAAGCAGTGGGGACAGTGGGGAGCCAGGGCTGCACAGCAGTTTTTAGAAATTTCGTGGCCTCCGCTAGCTCAGTAGTCGCCTGGCTGGCTGGCAGCACCCCAGCTGCCTCCAGCAACCCTAAGAGAATCCTCAGATTGTAAAATACCGCATACCGAGGCTGTTCAGCTTTGGGCAGAAGAGCCAACGGGTAGCCTTTCTTCCGGGCAATTTCGGCCAATTGACCACCGCCAGCAATGACCGCTATATGCGCGCCTTTCGCTTCGGCTTGAGCTAAAGCGCTGATAGTTTCCTCGGTATTACCTGAATAACTAGCTGCAATAACAAAAGTACGGGCCGATACGTAGGCCGGCAAGTCATAGTCACGTACTACCTGGAACGGCAAGTTATAGCCTGGCCAGCTAGCACTCAGGATTGCTGCTAATGCTGAACCTCCCATACCGGCATACACGATGTTGTCAACTTCTATAGGTTGTTGAGCATTTTCAAATGCAAGTTCGTAGGCTAACTGGTCACTTTGCCGCTCAGCAATTCCCAGCGTATCTTGAGCATCCCGCATATGGATGAGCTTTAAATCATCAAGCATCCCTCAAACTCCTTGTGCTTTTAATATTGAATTGTATATAGTATAGCCTAAGAATCGAAAAACATTTTTAGGGGGGTTTATGTTTGGGCGTCAAGATGATCAATCAATGCAACGAAGTGGCGAGACTGTAGCAGACGGGCCTATTCAAAACGCCCTTAAAACCGTAGCGGCCAAACCACCCCAAAAAGTAATTACACCTAACGGGCCTGCTCCAGCCAAGTCCGCTCCCCCAATGCCACCTGCCGCTTCAGCTAGTCCAGATTGGCAACATCCCGGCGCTCCTATGGACAATAATAGGACTGACATGACTGACCTTGTAGCACCCTCGACTAATCTTGGCACTCCAAGCTCGGCCACAGCTTCTGCAGCGTCAACAGCGTCACTCTCTACGAGCGTGGAACCATCTTCGCCGTCAGCACCGTCACCAGCTATAGCTAAGCCTATTGTTCCAGAAGACACTCTCAATGATTTACTACAAATCAAGCAGCAAGCCCTGAGTAATCTTTCACCGCTCATCGGTCAGTTGGACCAGCTACCAGAGGACAGATTTCGCACACTTATGATGATGATCCAAGCCAGTGATGACCATAGCCTGGTCAAAGAGGCTTACGCTGCCGCCCAAACTATTGAGGACGAAAAAACTCACGCTCAAGCCCTGCTCGACATCGTTAATGAGATCAATTATTTCACCAGCCAGCACTAAAACTAGACCGGCTATAACGACCATAGAAAAATCACGAAAAGCTGAAGCAAGGGAAAGCGAGTCCTAAAGCAGCGCCAAGGGACCCGCAAGGTTTACATCATGCCACCCATGCCACCGCCCATGCCACCCATATCGGGAGCAGCAGACTTAGGCTCGGGGACATCTACCACTAGCGCACCCATAGTCATAGCCGTGCCAGCGATGCTGACAGCGTTCTGAAGGGCTTCTTTCGTCACACGCGTCGGATCAACCACACCAGCAGACTTTAAATCAACCAACTTAGCAGGATTATTAACATCCACACCGAAGCCAGCCTTACCAGCTCTCACCTGTGGCAGCCACTCGTCAGCATTCAGGCCAGCGTTGGTCAGCAGGATACGGAACGGCTGCTCCAGTGCCCGGACTAGTAGCAATTTGCCGGCTGTGAGGGAAGTATCATCAGTGGTGTTGGTAGTTACGGTGCTGATCAGGTTGATCAGTGTAACTCCACCACCCGGTACGATACCCTCGTCCAAGGCAGCTTTCACGGCGGCGACGGCGTCGTCAACGCGGAATTTCTTTTCTTCAATCTCGGTTTCAGTAGCACCACCGACCTTAATGACGGCAACCTTACCAGATAGCGCAGCCCGGCGCTTCTCAAGATTTTCTTTGTCATATTCGCTAGTTGCGGCTTGGATCTGCGTATTAATCTGCTTGATACGGGCCTCGATCTCGCTGACTGAGCCACCACCTTCGATGATAGTGGACTCATCCTTGTTGACAATCACCCGCCGGGCAGAGCCCACCACGTCCAAATCGACGTTTTCAAAAGTCATACCGCGGTCTTCGGTAATGACACTGCCGCCAGTGAGGATAGCGATGTCATTCAGCACATCCTTACGGCGGTCACCAAAGGCCGGCGCCTTAATGGCTACGGTGTTGAAGACACCCTTCAGACGATTCAAGATGAGGGTACCCAAGGCTTCGCCTTCAACATCTTCGGCGATTAGCACCAGGTCTTTTTTACCAGCCAGGGCCAGCTTTTCAAGTAGTGGAAGAAAGTCTTGTACGCTAGAGATTTTCATT
>CAYTRU010000009.1:0-28283 GCA_964440265.1 uncultured Candidatus Saccharibacteria bacterium
TGCCCTTACGTTTAATAAACTAGAGAAGGATTGCTCCATCTGTAAATCTCACGAGCAATAAGGTTCCATTCCGATTGTACGTACTCAACCAAGTGATACTAACGTCCTCTTCGGAGGACTTTTTGCTTGCTCCAAATCAATAGATACGAAATTTTATGAGGTTCCGAAGGCTAATCCGATACAATCACAGGCTACAATGGAGCCAGGTTTACAAATAAACGTCAAAATAAAAGAGCGAGTTTACAATTAGTTGACAATTAAAAAACAGTTGTTTACAATTAAGTAGTAATGAAAAATATAACAGAATTAATTATATCGCTTTCTAAGAAGCAGGAACGCCTGACAACGAAGGGTGTACTTGAGGCATTTCCAGAAACCAACCGACCTAGTCGTCAGTACGTTAATAAAGTAATCGCTGACTTAGTTAAGCAAAAAAAGCTTGTGAAAGGCGGGAGTACCCGAGGGGCTTTCTATGTTGAGCCCAAAAACGAACATCTTGCTACCGCGCTAACGAGAGTTCATCTACGGCTGGATAATAAGGACTTAAAAGAACATGAAGTTCTTGATGATGTCAGGTTTAGGGCTTTGTTCTTTCCATCTATAAAAAAGAACGTGCAGGATATATTCAATTTTGGTTTCTCAGAAATGCTTAATAATGCTATTGATCACTCTGACTCCAAGTTCATTGAGGTCGATGTGTTTAAGGATAGACAAAACTTAATGTTTATAGTGAGTGACACGGGCATAGGTGCTTTTCGTAGTATCCGAAATAAGAAAAAACTAGATTCGGATCTATCTGCTATTCAAGATCTTCTAAAAGGGAAGACTACAACAATGCCACAGGCGCACAGCGGTGAAGGCATCTTTTTCACATCAAAGATGGCCGATCTTTTTAGATTAGAGAGCTTTGAGTACCGGTTAAGGATTGATAACAAAGTCAAAGATGTCTTTGTTGAGTTACTAAAACCTTCTAAAAAGGGTACTAGAGTTATATTTCAGATTGCCTTGAATTCTAAACGACATACGACCGATATCTTCCAAAAATATGTGAGCAACCCAGATACGTTGGCCTTTGATAAGACAGATGTACAGATAAAGCTCTATACCATGGGTACTATTCATGTCTCGCGGTCCCAAGCCCGAAGGGTACTGGCTGGTCTAGATAAATTTAAAACTATTATTTTGGATTTTCATCAAGTGCCTACCATAGGACAGGGCTTTGCAGATGAGATTTTTAGAGTTTTTGTTAGTAGACATCCTGTGATAGATATTAAAACTACCAATACAAACGAAGCTGTTCAGTTTATGATTGACAGAGTTGAGAAGCCTCAAGCAAGCTTAGACTTATAAAGTTGCTGCCACTCTGCAAATCTCACCGACAATCAGGTTCCAATTCGATTGCACGTACTCAACTATTTGTATGCAACGTGGAAATTACTTACAGCCATTCGGCGCGTGTTATTACGCTGATCATTCAAACCCATCGTCTTAATACCCAGAAAAGTAATCCGTTTTGACTTGGCGGTGCTTGACACCCATGTGCTTCAAGTAATTTTTAGTGGTATCCACTATGGAACTCGAGCCTGATAGATAAAAAGTCCGCTCACTGTAGTCGGGTATTAGTCGTCTAAGCAAATCAATACTCAATTTTGCAGTGACAACGCCTGGTGACTGATAAGACAGGTCTGTAACAACTGGTATGACCTTGACGCCTACCTTCCTGGCTTCAATAAACACACTAGTATAGGCAAACTCCCGAGGGTTGCTAACCACATAAATGAGCATAAGATCGCAGGTAATATTCATGTCAGTGAGGTATTTAATCATGCTACGGAAAGGTGTTATACCTATACCTCCGGCAATTAGGGCAAGCTTTTGTTGTTCCTTGCCTTGGATCGTGAAATTCCCAGCTAACTGACTTGCGTACACATAGTCGCCTGGCCTCAATTCATAAAAAGCTGCTTTATACATACTAGCGGGTTCATAATATTTCAGACCTAGTTGCACGTCGGACTCTGTGGGGGAAGACGCAATAGTAAAAGTCCGTCTGTTACCGCGACTATCATAAGGCACGCCAGCCAACGTCCATTCCATGTATTGCCCGGGTAAAAATTTGAATCTACGATCTGGCTGAAATACATAGCTATAAACGCGGTCAGAAACTTTTTGAATTTCTTTAAGCTGCATGCGCACTCTTAATTTGGGCGAAACTACAAAGGCAAACAGATTGCCAAGTAAAATAGCGACTTCTGGGTAAACACTGATTGGTCCGATCTCCCAGGCCGTTACATAGAGGATAGCTATGAGTGCAGCAAAGGCTATTTGCATGTTATGCCTGGGGGGCATTGTGGCTGGCTCGGTCAGCATAATTGTTGCAAGAAATATTAGAGGCGAGGCCAATAGGGCATGATTCATTCCCGGTATTATCGGCTGATGAGTCTTTAGAAATATTAAATACTGGAGTATGGTGCTCACAATAACGAAGGTAAAAAAGAGCGCAAGGCGTCGGATCTTGTATACAACTGCCAGACCTAAAACGAGGGCAAAGGGCCACAGTGCTGTGCTGCCCACCCACCATGTTACGGCTTGCAGACCAGTGAGGCTTAAAATTGCGGCTGCAAATGCCGCTGGGTTGAATATGTGCTTGCTGTGCCTCGTTACTAGAAACTTAGACGCACTTGAAGCTGTGCCCGCAATTACCAAGGCGACACCTCCCATAACAGAATCTGCTGGGTGTAAAATCAAGAATAGTATTAAAGAAGTAATAAGCGAAGATTCCATATTTGTAGGTATTCTAAAGAACCTGCCAAATCCGCGATCGGCTGCATAGGCCGAAGTAAGTATTAATAGTAGTGAAACTACAAGCGATGTAGGGCTTGCGTGCAAACGGCCTAAGAATGAAAATAAAATACCCAGGCTTGATAGTACACACAGCACATAAACCACCAACCGATACGTAGGTATGCTATTTAAAATATTGTTCAGTATATTCATGTTAGCCTGTTTGAAATAGTTTTACTGGAAAATCCTTGGTATGGCTTAGCTGCATACTTTTATTTAGCACTGCATATGAAAATGAAAAGTACCTCATGAGCTGGCTGGCATCTGTAAAGAAAAGAGCAGTCGCTAGACCGTCGGCTGTCATAGTAGCATCGGCTATAACCCAAGTCGCAATAATCTCCTGTGGTGACTGCAAGGTATCTGGGTCAATGATGTGATTAAAATTCCCCCATTTTCGCTTACTGCCAGCTGAAGCACAAAGGCTGCGATTGCTTAGTTGAGCAATACCAATTGCTTCAGACGTATCAAACGGGTTTTCTAAGCCAACGTCGAGGCTTGTTTTTTGATGAGAGCGATGCAGCATATCTCCTGCAGCATTAATGGTGAAGGTATGTAGTTCGTGGTGCTCGAGTAGTTCACCGATGATATCAACCAAGTAACCTTTGCCAGCCGCGCCAAAGTCGAGCAAAGCCGGCTTTTTGAGTGTGATTGAATCTTTTGTATATAAAAGTGTTGTTTCCCAGCTGGGGGGTTGGTGTAAACTTTTTGTCTCAAATGAGTAAGATGAGTCATAGCCTGCATCTGCAATCGTCTGGCCAATCAAAGGCGTAACTTTGCCATTAGTTGCTTCATATAACTTCTCATAGAAGTGCAACAACCTATAGCCGTCTGGCGGTAAGTTATGCTTACCGGCGCCTTCTGACATATGTGTCACTAATGAGTCAGGACGGAAACGAGAGTAGGCTTTGTCAAAACTCTGAATGCGTTGGTAGACGCTTTGCGTCACCCCAGCCCATTTGGCGTCGCTAATCCTATCGCAGACTTGAATATTCCAGTGTGTTCCAACTGCTTGGAAATTCAATTGCCTGACAGCCATACGATCTATGCCTGTGCCTTGGAGGCGATTTGGCTGAGAGCATCATCAAAAGCTTGGGTCGTATCAGATGCCCCGGCCACGATACCCAGCTGGAGGTCAGTAATCTTTTTACCGACTACGTAGCTCTTATAGACGGATGCGAAATCTTCCTGATATACGGCGGATTCACGATCGCCTTCACTATTCTGAACTGAAACATCAGCAATAACTCCACTCTTCAAAGTAAGATTTACGCTTATCGTTTCACTGCCATGTGGAACGTAATAATCACTTGAAGCGGTGTATGAACCGTCTTTATAGTCACTTGTTGAGGCAGTTGAAGCGGGGGGATTAGTCGTATTGGTGCCAGAGGTCGTAGTAGAAGCAACACTAGGTGTTGTGTCGGTAGTGGTACTGTTCTGAGAAGACGTATTTTTAGATGCCTGATTATTTTCTAGGTGATCTGCAAAGACCACTACCCCAGCGATAACTGCAATTGAGAGTATTGTGGCTATAAGTTTTCGTTTTGAGTGCTGCTCGTAAGTGTTAAGCATAGGTGTTGGTCATATCTCTAGTATCTTTTCTGCGCACCTTATTACGGTATTATTGTTGGCATAGTTTAATCAGGAAAACTTAGAATAAACTTAGAGAAGCTTGAATAAATACAGATTTACAAACCGAGCGCTGCCCTAAGTCACTCAGTAAATCACTCAGCTCGTCTCCAGGATAACTGAACCATCTTATTATCTCATAGCTAATGAGGTTCCAATTCGGTTGCACACACTTAACCAAGTAAGCCAGTAGCAATTGGGCTCCAATCTGACTGTACGTGCGCAACCATTTCTATGTAACATGGAAATTATGAGGATCGCTTCGGCGATTCTATTTCATCCACGGTGTTGGGGTGATGTATACTTAAGCAATGAAAAATACTACTAGAGTCATCGCAGTTAGTCTCGTATCTTCACTAATGCTTGTAGTTCCAGCATCAGCAGCAAAACCCATAGCCCCAGGTGGCGGTACTCCTCCTCCAGTCGTACTGACTGGAAACGATATCTCTTGGCCGCAGTGCTCAAGGCATATGTCCTTACCTCAAGGCCAAGCATTCGGTATCGTAGGAGTAAATGGCGGTCTGGCTAACACAACCAATTCCTGTTTGGCTGAGGAATTAGCATGGGCAAATGACTCCACGGGTAGTACCAATCAGCCAAAGGCTGCACTCTATGTGAATACTGCCAACCCAGGTGCTGTGATACCTGCGGTGGCTGATTGGCCAAAGAACAATAATGACGTAGTGATTAAGGGTGCTGTCGACCAAGACCCCTACAGTACTTGTGCAGGTGCTAACGACACTGCCTGTGCGTGGCAATATGGTTACAACATGGCAAACCTCGACTTTAATACTCGTGGTGTAGCCAATCCTAGTGCCTACACTTGGTACTTGGACGTAGAGACTACCAATAGCTGGACGGTTAGTACGGCTAAGAACACTGCTGCTCTTGAAGGCATGACTGCCTACTTCAATGGTGTCGGTGGCGCAAAAGTCGGCATTTATTCAACAGGTTATCAATGGGCACAGATTGCAGGAACAACCAGCTCTACGAGTAACCTATACGGCTTACCTAGCTGGCTGGCAGGAGCAAGTTCACTGTCTGGCGCACAAGCAAACTGCAAGGCATCTGGTTTAACGGCGGGCAGCAAAGTTACGTTGGCACAGTACGTCTCAAAACAGACTGATTACGACGTTTCCTGTAGCTAGTTATTTGGGTTCTTAATGACGAAGCATACACATGACCACGAGCATGAGCACCATCACCATCATGAAGACGCACACAGTCATGGACATACTCACGGACTCGTAGATTCCTCAATTGTCCGATCACGAGAGGGCGTCAAGGCGGTAACCCTTAGTTTTGCCGTTTTATTCGTAGCTTCGATGCTCCAACTAATAATCTTCGGAATGAGTCATAGTGTTGCTCTATTAACAGATGTAATTCATAATGCGGGCGATTCATTGACGGCCATACCACTTGGCCTGGCATTCTGGTTACAAAGCAAGAAAGGTGAGCGTTGGGCAGGTTACACAATTGTTGGCGTGATATTCTTGAGTGCTTTGATTGCCTTGTATCAAGCCATTGATAAAATAATTTACCCTCATACGCCAACCCATCTAATAGCACTATTTATAGCTGGCATTGTCGGTATTTTGGGTAATGAACTAGCGGCAGTCATTAGGTGGCGCGCGGGTAAAAAGCTCCACAGCCCCGCCCTTATAGCTGACGGTAATCATGCCAGAGCAGACGGCATTGTTAGTGCAGGGGTTGTTTTAAGTGCCATCTTAATTGGGCTTGGCTTACCGATAGCTGATCCAATTATAGGACTGCTAATTACGGCTTTAATAGTTCGGTCTAGCTGGCAGTCATTTAATATGATCAAGAATTCATAGCTACGAGCTGACGACTCCATCGAAGTAGCTCAGTACTGATGAGGTTCCAAAGTGCTGATTTTGTATTTTACGGAGGTAGAAATGGTATGATTAGTTCAATGAGCAAGCTATTAATTATTAAGAACGTAACTCGTGAAGGTCCTGGGTTACTTAAGCGTGTTTTGGAAGCTGAAAGTGTAGCATTTGATGTCGTGGATCTCGATAAGGGCGAGGAGCTGCCAGAGCTCAGTGAGTATCAAGCTATTGTAGTGCTTGGCGGTCCTGACAGCGCAAACGATGATACCGTCAAAATGACCAATGAGTTGGCATATATCCAACAAGCACTTGACGCAAACAAACCGTACCTCGGCATTTGTCTTGGTTTACAGATGTTAGTCAAAGCTGCTGGCGGCCAGGTAGTAAAGGGCGATGTAAAAGAGGTCGGCTTTATTGATCCCGCTGGCAACCAGCACACCGTACATGTGACCGAGCAAGCTAGAGGTGATTCTTTGCTCGCTGGTTTACCACCAGAGCTAGATGTATTTCAGCTGCACGGAGAGACTGTAGAGCTTACGCCTGGTATGACATTATTAGCAACTGGCAAGTTCTGTCGAAACCAAATCATCAAAGTGGCTGATAAGGCGTATGGTATTCAATCTCATTTTGAGCTTACGTCTGAAGTGTTAGCCGTATGGGCGGCGCAAGATCCCGATTTAGTGCCAATAGGTAATAGCAAATTACAAGCTGACTTCGCCGCTATCAAAGAGTCATATTCGAATATTGGTGAGACACTCTTAAGGAATTTCCTTAAAATTGCTGGCTTTGCTCTCAAATAGGTTCAGGCCCTATTCGGCTGTTTGCTATTATGAGGTTGTCAGAATAAACCTAACGGGAGGGTAGCCCCATGCCAATAATTGATATTTATGCTGCTTGTGGCACGTTTAGTGATAAAAAGAAATTAGCAGTAGATGCGGCAACAACCATCAAAACTATTGAGGGAGTGCCTGATATCCCGATGTTCCGTAAAAATACTGCAGCTTTTGTACATGAGCTGCCTGTAGGCTCACTATCTAATGTTGATGGTGAAGAGAACTATATCCGGGTCCAAGTACTTACTAACAAGGGAGCTTTAGACCGTGCCAAACAATTACAGGTTGTCGAGCAACTGACTAATCTCGTATCTACGGCTGCAGGCGATGAAAGCCTGAAGGAGCGAACTTGGGTACTCCTGACAGAAGCAGAAGAAGGAGGTTGGGGTTTATGGGGTCATGCTCATACTAATGATGAGCTTGTCGCTGCTGCACGTGATGCGATTGCCAAAATCAAGGCTTCATAGTCCGAATAGATTCTAGTCTGCTGCGGTGGAGTGGGCCAAAGCTTGCTATTACTGGAAAGCTGTTTCTAACGAAGTAATTCGGAGCTGTTTTTGTTTTACCTCTGTTAGTTTGGTTCCAATATTGTTAGGCTATAAATTATGAAGTACTCAATTCCCGGACAGGATCCATTTGAAATAAAGACACTCATCTTGGATCTAAACGGGACATTGTCTGTAGGTGGAGTCGTTCCTGAAGGTGTTAAAGATCGTCTGGATAGGGTTAAAGACTTAGGGTTTAGTACAGTTTTCTTTACAGGTAACACGCGTAACGATGCTGATAAACTTGCTGCTGAGCTTGATATTGATTGGAAACCAGCCAAAAGTGCTGAAGAAAAAAGAGACTTGGCTCTTGAGATTGGGGCAGATACTTGCGCTTCAATTGGCAATGGCTTAATTGACCTGGAGCTTACCAAAGTAGTAAGGCTTGGAATAGTGACGCTGCAGGCTGAGGGGGTGCACGTACAAACACTCTTAGCAGCAGACATCGTCATTCCTACTATTAATGCTGCGCTTGATTTATTTATTGACCCAAGCCGACTTATTGCCACCATGCGTCGCTAAAGGTAGGTTCAGCCCGCACCCAAGCCTTGGAGCTGATGGCAATCGACACAAGTCTTTAACTAACTAGCAGATGAGTTAGTCGGTCTTCGCTAGGAGGTTTGCAAGCTGGTCTAAAGCTTGGTTTAGGCCTGGTTCCATGCCGCTCAAGAATTGATCGGCATTTGGACCGGCTGACAACACTTCTGAGGTTATATCGAGCGTAGTGTGCCCATCATCGTTTTCGCTTAGTAAGATAGTATGCTGTACCTCAAATAACTTATTGCCATCGGCATCGAGGGGAGAATTTGTCAGTACTAGCTTAGATGGTTCATCGACCACCTTAAATTCTCCCGTCAATGGCATAATGACGCCATCGGGACCTTGCGTGTCCACACGCAACTGGCCACCAGGTCGTACGTCAAATTCGCAGGAAGGCACGCGAAAGGGTGCTGGCATGTACCATTGCTTAAACTGTTCTGGTTGTGTCCAGGCATTCCAGACGTCTTGACGTGCTGCCGTGAATGTCCGGCTGATATGTAATGGTTGATAGTCGCTCATACTATTTATCCTTTCTTTAAATGACTCTCCAAATTATCCAGCCGTTGACCCCAATATTGCTGGAATGAATTGGCCCAATCTTCCAGTCGCAAAAAAGGCTCTGGCTGGAGTGCGTAAATCCGCTGCTGGGCAAGGGGTCGTATGGTCACTAAGCCGGTCTCGGCCAGTGTGTGCAAATGCTTTGAGGCTTGCGGTTGCCGTAGCTGAAGCAGCAGGGCAATCTCATTGACTGAACGTGGTTGGTCGCGAAGCAGTTCAATGATTCTCAGTCGATTTGGCTCGGCTAGCGCACGAAAGGTTGCTGTATTCATTTTTTAATATTACTCTATAGGAATATTCTTGTCAAGGAATATACAATGTACTAATGGAGGGATGATCTGGTGCGTGTGAGCTGTGTATCCTTTTAGCCAAGTTTAGCTTCGGTAGTGAGCGACGCTTTATCTGAAGCTGATTTGGTTATTCTAAAATGATCAAATTGTTGCCCAAAACTTCGCCCAGCACGGCAAAATCTTTATCGAAAGTTATTAATGTATCGTTAGTCTCGCGGGCCAGAGCGGCAATCCAAATATCGTTTTGCGACAGAGCTCTGCCTCGTTGTTGACATAATAGTTGTAGTGCTGCGTAGTGCTCTGTCGTTTGCAAGGTAGGCAGGATGATTAATACTTGCGGTTGAGCCAGAAATTTCTGCAAGATTTGTTCGTTATGCTCACCTTGAGAGCCTTTCATAAAACCATAGCGCAGTTCAGCTATGACCGGCAATGGCAGTTTGAGCTCTAGGGCATCTTTGACGACGTCTATGATGACTGGTACGCCGCGGGCGAGAGCGCTGTAGGCATTTGTATCCAACAGCATTTATAAGTCCTTCGTGGCTAGCGCTTTCTGAACTCTGTCCTCTGCGTCCAGTGCTTCAAGGGTGGCAGTATCGATACCACTCCCGATAAACCAGTCTAATGCCGTTCCTATATTTGCTGAAGGAACTGCCACTTTCTCTGATAATTCGTCAATGACTGTTTGATTTAAGCTTTTACCACTGAGGCGTGAGCGCTTGCGTAAGTAGTTATTAACTGGCTCTGGGATATTGCGAATCGTGTATTGTATTGTTTTCATGTATACATTATAGCATGCATGTAGGCATCATGTCAAAAGCCATAGTTCAGCTGTTTCTCAATTTTTCCAGCTACTATGACGCTTAGCAGCTAGGACCTGAGCGCTACACTTATATGCCAAGCGGCATGCTACCCAAGGTGTACAGGCTAAGGCTGACGACAAACCATGTAAACAGGAGTATGAATGAGTCGAATATTTAAGAAACCAATGCTAGTCGCCGGTGTTGCCGCTGGCCTAGCATTAGCGACAATTACTGGTGCAGGGATTGTGTCGGCGGCCACAGATTCTTCGTCTGACGGTTCAACCGGTCTAATCGACAAGCTTGCTGCTAAGTTTAATCTGAATAAAACCGATGTGAAGGCGGTGTTCGACGAAGATAAAGCGACTCACGAAGCAGTTCGCCAAAAAGCTCTCGATGATCGTCTCAGCCAAGCGGTAACTGATAAGAAGATTACGGCTGAACAAAAGGATAAAATCGTGGCTAAGCAGGCTGAACTGAAAGCTGCTCACGAAGCCGAGCAGGCTGCCATGAAGGATAAAACTGATGCTGAGCGCCGAGCCGCCCGCGAAACCCAGCGCGCTGAGCTGGAAAAGTGGGCCAAGGATAATGGCATACCTCTGGAATATGTGCGCCCTATGGGTGGCGGCCATGGGCCTGGTGGCCCGGGCGGTCCTGGTCCCGGACAAGCTATGTAGTACATGGAGTCTCGTGGTCGACGGATGAGAGCCGCCATCAGGGCGGCTCTTTCCTTGCTAACCTTGCTACTATGGCTGTGATTGGCAAAATAAGCCGACTGGACTACAATGGCTGTATAAATTAGGAGGATAGTCATGGACGTACAAGTTAACTACTTGGCAGTCGCTGCGGCAATGGTCAGCTCAATGGTTGTGGGCAGCATCTGGTATGCGAGATCGGTATTCGGTAATACCTGGATCAAACTGGCCAAAATAGATATGAAAAAGAATGGCGGCAGTGTCTGGAAGCCTATTGCTATTACTATGGTTGTCAGCCTGATCACAGCTTATGTGTTGGCGCATGTAATTTATCTGTCAAACCGGTTCTTTCATCACAGCTTTTTGCAGGACTCACTGATGACGGCTTTCTGGCTGTGGCTGGGCTTCACAGCCGCTCGTTTTGTTACCCACGATGCTTTCGAGGGTCGCCCTGCCAAACTGACACTACTCAATGTCAGTCATGAACTGGTGACAATTATGCTGATGGGTCTGATTATCGGCCTCATGGGTTTGTAGGACTCTGCTGCGGCCCTAGCTTAATCCACCATCATGTAAATAGTAGGCAGGGCTCCTTGCATAAAAGGTGATCAGGACTATTTTTAGCAAGTGCTATGATGAATCAATGAAAACGGTGTTTTTGGACAGAGATGGGACACTTATCGTAGATCCAGAGGATTTGCGAGTGGATCGTATCGATAAGATTACATTATTCCCAGACTCTATTGCAGCGCTCAAATACTTGGCTGACCATGACTTTAATGTGGTAATCATCACGAACCAAGCGGGTATTGCTGAAGGTCGCCTTACAGAGACGGAATTCTGGGAAATTCATACTCGTGTCCTGGAGCTATTAGCGCCGGCGGGGGCAAAAATTCTAAAGACCTACATGTCGCCACATGGTGAAAATGAGGTTAATGAATGGCGTAAGCCAGGGCCGGGTATGCTCTTGCAGGCTGCTAAGGATTTTAATTTGAAATTGCCAGAAATCTACATGGTCGGCGATAGTCGTTCCGATATTATGGCCGGGATTCGTGCCGGTACCAAAACGGTACTTGTCAAAACCGCCAATCACAACGTCGAGGCGCTGGAGGCTGATTACACAGCGCCGAACTTACTGGATGCGGTACAGTATATTACCAAGCAGTACCCGAGTGTGGCAGTGTAGCCTGTGGGCTGCGGACTACTGAACAGTAGTTGGCGGTGTAGCGGCTCCCCCGTTACTGCTATCACCATTACCAAAGCTTGGATCGACCAGGATTCGCGAGGCGTTGGTGCCGTTCGCGATAACTGCAACGGTGTCACCGACCTTGATATCACTGATTGCTCCAGCTTGTCCGTTGTTGTTCACTTTTGTGGTGTCACTGATTGCTAGAGTCACACTGCTACCATCTTGGCCTTTGACGGTAATACTGGTGGGGCTGATGGCGGTGACAGCTCCAAGCGTGGGCCGCTGACCGCCAAAGGCGCCACGGCGGCCGCCACCAAAGCCACCACCTTGGCCACGTGGACCGGGAGCATTTGGACCAGCTGCTACTGCTCTTACTTTTGTTGCCGGTTGACGGCCTTTTTGGTACTGTACGCCTCCTAGAAAACTGCCTGCGGCTAGCAGTAAACCAACGATTACCGCTACAGAGATAACTCGGGATCGGCTGTTTTTCTGTTGTGCTTGTATGGCTTGGTGCTGATCGGTAGTTGTAGTTTCTTTCATGATGTACCTTTCTTTATGAGTTTACCGTCTTGCAAGCGGAAGGTGATATCGGTCTTGCCAGCGATAGACAAGTCGTGAGTGACGGCAATGATGGTAGTGTTTTCCGACTTGGCCAGGCTATGCAGTAGATCGAAAATCATTTTTCCGGTCTGACTGTCTAGATTACCAGTCGGTTCGTCAGCCAGGATCAAGCGGGGCTTGTTAGCCAGGGCCCGGGCGATGGCCACTCGCTGCTGTTCACCGCCCGATAGCTTGCCGGGTTTACGCTTTTGCTTATCGCCCTTCAAGCCAACTTGGTCAAGCAGCTCTTTTGCTCGGGCCTTCCGCTTGCTGCCCGGCAGGCCGGCAAACTCCATCGGCAAAGTGACGTTTTCGAGGGCTGTCAGATTTGGTATCAGATTATAGCCTTGAAATACGAAGCCGATCTGTTGGCCGCGATATTTGACCAGCGCATGATTTCGTAATTTTGTTATATCGCTATCACCTACGGTGATGGTGCCGCTAGTAGGTTTGTCTAGAGCGCCAAGCAGTGATAGCAGGGTACTTTTACCGCTGCCACTCTTGCCGATGATTGAGGCGAATTGCCCTGCTGGCACCTCGAAGCTGATGCCATCGACAGCTCTGACATGGCCACCTTGACCCGAAAATTCCTTGGTTAGTTTCGATACTTTTAACATTATTATTCTCCTATTCAACCCGCATGACTTCTGCCGGGCGTATTTTACTAATGAGTAGAGCCGGCAACGCACTGCCGATGATGGCTATCATGAGTGCTGTGCCGATGCCGTAGCCTAAGATTCCCCAGCCCACTGCCGCTTGGATATTGCGGGCGCTAGCAAGGGTATTGTTGCCGAAGCTGCGCAAGCCACTGCCACCACCAGCGGTTCTTGGCCTTTGACCAAAGCCACCCGCACCTGGCTGTTGCCCAGGTAACTGGACTGTTTGCGACGAGCTAGTGCCGTTATTAACTAAGATTTTGGTAATGGGGTTGGCGGCTACGGAACCGATAATTAACCCCGCTATGAGTCCTAAGACGGTGAGGGTAACCGCTTCGCTAATAAACTGCAACATCACCTTGCTATTAGACGCACCGATGGCCTTCAGAATGCCAATTTCTCGCCGGCGCTCCCGAACAATCATGATCATCGTCAGCAGTATGATTACCGCACCAGCTGCCACTGCACCTACTAGGCTAAAGACCGAAACTGTTCTGACACTTTCTAGCTGCTCCACAGTCTGTTTGGCACTGTCCTGACTGCTAGTAACATCGGCTGCACTCCCTAGGGTTTTCTTTATGGCTGACACGGTCGAGTCTAGATTATCAATGGAGTTGACCATTATGGTGGCCGCGGTCACGCTGCCCGCTTGTCCTGATAATCGCTGCAAGGCCAGTAACGACATAATCAGGCCGGCATCAGAGAATGTATTGCCAGTTGCATAGATGCCGACCACCGTTATGGTCTTGCCGTAGGCGGTGAAAGTGGACCCCACACTTACATTATTCTTTGCGGCAAGGGCTTTCCCGAGCATGGCTTTATCTTCGTCTTTACTGGCATCGATCGCCGTACCACTAGTAAATTTCACGCTATTGCCCCCATAAGCCGAGCTGCTGGTAGTGTCGTTTGTACCAGTGATAATCACGGGTGGGGTAAAAGTACGAGTGATCTGCTGTGTGTCGCCGTCGGATTGACTGCGACCAAAACCACCAGCTGGTGGCGTGAAATCGACTCCGGAATTAGCAGCTCCCCGCCGCCCGAGTGAGCCGGGCTCAATGGCTGAAACTAGGTTGGTATTATCGGTAGTTAGGCGATCGCTCAAGGTCTCTGTTACTTTGGTGATGTTTGGTAGTGTCGACACTTTGCTGAGTTGGGTAGTAGTGAGTGGTTCGCCACCGCCCTGGAAGCCTTGGGAACCAGCTGGTGCCACCGTTATCGTGTTGCCAATAGAACTCTTCACGGAACTAATTTTGTCTCCGACTGCCTGGCGGGCGATTAGCATGGCTAGGGCCAAGCCGATACTCAAGCCTAGGATTACGACGACAGAAAAGGTTCGTACACTATTACGGAAGGCATTGCGCACGCCTCTTGATACTGTATTCACGGGAAGGTGCCTTTCTCTTAAAATGTTTTAGTCTACTGTTAGCTAAGAGCATAAACGACTTAGCTGAGAGTAACCTGAAGGCTAGTAAAGAAGACTCCTAGGCTTTGGCGGGAAGGATTAGGCTAAAGGTTGAACCTTGTCCGGGCCGGCTATCGACCCTTATAAGACCTTGGTGTATGTCGGCGATATTCTTAGCGATGGCGAGCCCTAGCCCGTAGCCATTGTTTTGCTGCTTACTACGAGCGGTATCGGCTCTATAAAAACGATCGAAAATATGGGGTATTTCTGTGGCCGTGATACCGATACCGTGGTCGATAACTTTCAGCACTATGTTTTTATGATCTTGTATAACTTCTAGGCGTATCTCACTGTGTTTGGGACTATATTTGATAGCATTGTCTAGCAGTATAACTAGGGCTTCGACCAGACTACTTTCGTCGCCGAGTATGACGGTTTCGGTCTCAAGAGTGGTCTGTATCAATATCTGCTTTTTTTCGGCTAGCGATAGTATGCGGCTGAGCGCTTGGTCGATAAGCGCCTGCGGTCCAACAGCAATTTTTTGCAACCCATTATTTTTCATGCTAGCCAGGCGTAATAAACCGGCCGAGAGATCAGTCAATTTTTCCAATTCCTCGATGTTGCTCTTAATCTGCCGCTTGGCTTCACTCAGGGTGAGTTTCGGGTTCATCAGAGCGACTTCATTTTCGCTGCGCATGGCAGTTATAGGAGTGCGCAGCTCATGACTGGCATCAGCCGTGAAGCGCTCTAAAGCTTCATGGGCCTCTTCGATAGGCTTCAGCGTCCTGAGCGCGAGGTAGTAGCTCAATATGCCACCACCACTGAGAATGATAAGGTTAATAAACAAAAGGCGACTGATGATATGTTTTTTAGCGTCTTGAAATTGTTGCTCACGTTCGGTAAGCAATTGCTCTCGCAAGCGAGTCGGAAATTCTTGGTCGGGTGGAATTCTAAAGGCTGGTTCTGGCCGCCGGATGCCCCTTTCAAATTCCTGCACCGACAGTTGGTACACATTGAGGCTGAAGAAGGCACTGATAACGACCAGGATAGCCAAGTATAGTCCTGCTAGTTTAACCGCCCGCGCATGGAACATTACGGTCTTACTCCAAAATAATAGCCGAAGCCGCGTCTGGTATGGATAAGCTGTGGTGCAGGGAAGGGCTTATCGATTTTAGCGCGTAAATAACCGACGTATACTTCGACAGTGTTTGGCAAGATATCGGCGTCATAGTCCCAGACATGCTGAATCAGTATATCCTTGGTCAGCACACGTTCCGGATTACGCATAAAATATTCCAACAGGCCAAACTCCTTGGTCGTTAAATTGACCTGTTGACCGGCTCGTTCCACCAGCAGATTTTCTGGGTCAAGCAGTAGGTTCTCATATGTCAGAGCAGTGTTGGTAGTATGGGGTGAGCGTCGTAGTAGAGCTAGCACTCGTGCCAGAAGTTCAACGAACGCAAAGGGCTTTATCAAGTAATCGTCAGCTCCAGCGTTCAGGCCCTCGGCGCGATCCAGCACTCGATCCTTCGCTGTCAACAACAACACGGGCGTGTGAATCTTGGCAGCACGTACGGCCTGCAGGATGCCGACTCCGTCGATGCTTCCGGGCAACATACGGTCTAGAATGATTAGGTCATAAGGTTCGGTTGCCGCCATAGCTAAACCACTGTCACCGTCGTAAGCGGCATCAACAGCGTACGCATGTTGCATGAGTCCTTGCTTTAGGGCATTCGCAATCTTGTGTTCATCTTCTACCACTAATATGCGCATTATCTTATTGTACCGGCCACCGGCTGAGAATTAGCTGAAATCGCGTATAAGCCAAATCTCAGGACTGCTTATTAAGCTGTGATGGTCAGCATATTAATTTATAAGATAAGGGGGTTACATGCGGGCACCAAAACTACCTATGGCTTATGAGACACCAATGGATAAAGAGATTCTGGAAGTATATATACATAAAAATAGTAATTATAACCGAGCAGACATCCGGAAAATCAAACGTGCCTTGCGGAAGCTGGCGCTCAGCTAATCTTCAGCTTTGTAAGATAGCGTAAGCTTACAAGTAAATAAGGAGAAAAAAGATGCGTCCACATTTCGAAGCACCACCAAACGGTCCGGGCCATGCTCATGATCTGATTATCAGTGGGGTGACACTGCTTTTTTGGGCTGCGGTAGTATTTGGCTTAGTTGTCTTGATAAGCTGGTATGTGGGGCGCCAAACTAACCACCAAGCAGAGTCCTCAAACCAAACCACCCAAGACCCTATAGATATAGCCAAAGCCCGGTATGCCAGAGGTGAAATCACCAAGGCTGAGTTTAGCCAACTTAAAAAAGATCTGGCCTAAGACAAAGCCGTAGCAGCTTTACTATTTTAGCAACTCGACAGAGCTGTAACTGACGTATAGATTTCAAGCTATTTGTTGTACCATAGAGGCATGAAACATAATCAAAAGGGTTTTAGTGGAGTCGAGGCTCTGCTTGTGCTGATCATTATCGGTTTGATTGGCTTCATCGCCTTTTATGTCATCAATACAAACCATAACGCCCAGAAACAGCTAGATGCCGCGACAAAAACCACGGATGTCCCTGCCTCCATAAAGATAAACAATGGCGGGTTTGTCAGCAAGGTGATTGCCTTCAAAGACGGAGGCATCAAAATCACCTTACCGGAGCTTTTGCAGGGTATGACGTATAGCAAAAACACTAGTAGTGCCGATGAATCCTATGATGTTACCACCCCCCAATTTAAGCAGTTAGCAGCTCAATGTGGGGACTCAGCTCCCACTGGTTTCGCCACGATCTACGCTAAGGCAGGGCAATTCCCCGGTCAAGGTAATGAAGGCACAAATGGTCTGCTCAAGCAATTTGACGACCGCTACATTGCCTATGGAGACCCGCTATACGGTGACGCTGGTTGTGACCAAAAGGTATATGATCAGCTGGCTACACTACAAACCAGCTTGATCGAACTTCTCAAATCTGCCTTCCAGGACGCTACCGAAGTCAAGTAAGTCAGCCACGGCAGGGACACAGCAGGCTCTTTGTGGCATACTAGACGTATGCAACAGTACCTGGACTTGCTACGTGATATCAAAGACAATGGTTCCCGAAAAGGTGACCGGACCGGCACGGGCACCCTCAGTGTATTTGGCCGGCAAATGCGGTTTGATTTGAATCAAGGTTTTCCGGCAGTGACGACCAAAAAGCTGCGTATGCGGGCCATCATTCACGAATTACTATGGTTTTTGCAGGGTAGTACAAATATAAAATATCTGGTAGATAACGACGTGCACATCTGGGATGAGTGGCCGTATCGGGCTTATCTGAAAAAACAGGGAAAGCCTGTGCCTGATTCTGACAGCGATGACTGGCGGGAGGGGATCAAAGCCTTTACAGCACAGATTAAAACTGACGAGGCTTTTGCCAAACTGCACGGTGAACTAGGCCCAGTCTATGGGTACCAATGGCGTAGCTGGCCAGCACCGCATGGCCAGCACATTGATCAGATTTCCCAAATTATCGAGACCTTACGGAAAGATCCGAATTCGCGGCGGATGATCGTTTCGGCTTGGAATGTTGCCGATATCGAGGAAATGGCCAAAGCCGGCTTACCACCATGCCACACGCTGTTCCAGTTCTATGTTAGCGACGGCCGTCTGAGTTGCCAGCTGTATCAGCGTAGTGCCGATACATTCCTAGGAGTACCGTTTAACATCGCCTCTTACGCCTTACTGACTATGATGGTTGCGCAAGTAACTGATCTGCAGCCGGGTGATTTCGTACACACTCTAGGGGATACACATATTTATCTGAATCATCTTGAGCAGGTCGACCTACAATTATCACGCAAGCCAAAAGCTCTGCCGACCATGCGCCTTAACCCCGAGGTCAAGTCTATCTTTGACTTCACCATTGACGATTTTAAACTAACTGATTACGAATCTTACCCGTCTATTAAAGCTCCGATTGCAGTTTGAGGTTTATGCCGTGCAAATTTCCCTGATAGTTGCGTGCGCCGATAATGGTGTGATCGGTACCACAGATGGCCGGATCCCTTGGCACTTGCCCACTGACCAGCAGTATTTCAAAACAGTTACCATGGGACACCCGGTTATTATGGGACGCACGACTTACGAAACGATCGGCCATCCTCTATCTGGTCGGCAGAATATTGTCGTTACCCATACATCGAACTTTGAGGCTCCGGGTTGCACGGTAGTACACACTATTGAAGAAGCATTGCAGGCTGCCCAGACCACCGACGAGATCTTTATCATCGGCGGCGGTACTATGTATCAGCAGACGCTGCCGCTGGCCTCAAAAATTTACCTGACTCGTGTTCATGCTACACCTGAAGGCGAAGTATTGTTTCAGTACGACCCAACAGAATGGACGGAAACTAGCACCGAGCATCATCCAGCCGATGATCGCAATGACTACGATTACACTTTCTCGGTACTTACGAGATCATCCCAGCAGTAGTATTTTTGTGGGCCGTATAGCTGCGTTGCTTTACAATGAAGGGCATGGCAGCACCACTCTCTATTACTACCAACACAGGATCGCAAACAACTACTGGCACGCCACAACCAGCTACGGCTCAATCCGGCCTGGCATCAGATCAATCGGGTAACGTACAGCCTGGTACTGCTACTAACTTGCTGACTAGTTCAGAGGGTGTTCCACTGCACAATGCAGCAGTAACGACCGTCAGCTTAGCTGAGCCTACCCAGCCGCCGTCAGCTTCGTCCACCACGACACCACCAAAACTAGCCCCTCCTAACTCGCACCATCTCAATCCACTACTGATAGGTTTTTCTAGTCTCTTACTGGTGGTGGCTATTGCCATGTTTTGGGTTATTAAAAGGTCTGCAAAAAATACAACAGACTATTCATAAAAGGCTTGCACGGTACAGGTAATAAGCAGTATCATTATAGCTGACGCGAACCAAAATAAAAAAGCTTAGGCACGCTCATTGATGAAATATCAAGGACGCAAGTGACTCTTAGCGTTAGTGATCGCAGACGAAATTATCAATCATAAAATCAGAAAGGCGATGCATGAAAGCCGCCACCGGATTGGCTTTTGAGCTGGCAGCAACCTCTCATCTTGGACTACTCAAGATAGATCGGTGGCTGAAAAAGCTCTAAAGCTTCAAAAATTAAAAAGCCCGGGTATACTGCCCGGGCTTTTTAATAGTGATAATCGCTTAGTCTTGCTTTAAGCAATAGCCAGCTTGGCTGAATGACCACTAATTTTGACACCAAAACTACATAACCACATTAAATTTTCAAGTGTAGTCTAGTATTAAACTTAAGCAGTACCTGGATGTCGGAAACGTCGATAATACTTGTCAATCAGGACTATGACAAGTGTCACAGCATAAAAAAACCATACGCCACGGAACCAACCATGCTGCAGCTGGCTACCCAAACGCAGACCATGATAGACAATCGCGAGCATGGCCACATCGCTGGCATCGCTGATGTAGTGCCACCATGTCCGGTGACCAAATTTACGACGTAGCTCGAAAGCCAAAAACACGCAGAGGCTAGCTGTCCCCAGCACCGTCACCCAGCCCAGCCCAGGCGCTACGTAACTTTCATAACTACCAGGAGGTAAACCAAAACCATCGTGAAAACGTTGGTAAATAAGTAGGCCGGGATGCAGACAAATGAGGCCCAAGACAGCATAACTGGTGATTCGAAAATAATGTGATAAGGTACCGCTCGGTAGACCAAGTGCATGACGGACTGAGCCCATTATGTAGTGCGACCACATAAGACTGAAAGCTAGTATCCCTAGCACCGGAAAAAGCAGGTATGGACTGAGGGGCCAGAGTTCCCAGGCGTAATTACTCCCCCAGGCTATTACTCCTACCACGCAGACACTGAGCGCCAAAGTCCAGGCAATTACTTGGAGTAGCCAAACTGTTCTTGGTGATGGTTTGAGCTGTAGATTAGCAATTGGTTTTGACATAGAGATGATTTTTTAGTAATATAGTTAAGTAGTTTAATTAATTTGATAGTGATATTATGAATTTACCAACCTATATAACCGGTACAGTGCAGACTAAGGCCTATAGCCTATTACGAGAGCACGTCTATAGTATCCTTACCCAGTATGAACTGACACCGACCTATTGGTCAATGCTTGGCATTATTATGCAAGCCCGTGATGGCGTACGCCAGGCAGAAGTTGCCGAGGCTATGCGGGTCAAGGCGCCATTGATTACGGTGATGGCCCGGCAAATGGAAGAGCGGGGCATAGTGCAAAGTGTCCAAAATCAGTTTGATGCTCGTGCGAAGCTCCTGGCCATCACACCCGAAGGCAAGAAAATTATCAAGACCGTTGAAGCAGCTCTCCACCAAACACTCGATCAACTATTATCTGGCTTAACGGAAAAAGACCTCATAGCGTATCATAAAGTTCTGACAACCATTATTGCAAATGATGCTGCAATAAAAAAACAGGGGTAAATTGGAAAGATTTGAAGAAAAAATAAAAAAGTCCTTGCTATAGAAATAGTTAAGTAGTTTAATGATAATACAAACATTAAGTTAATGGCTGTATGGCCAAGGGGAATATGAATTATGAAAATAAGTAACAACGAATCAGGCAACATGGCCATGGTAGCCGTAGCTGTAGTCGCCGGTTTAGTAATCGGTTTTGCCGGTGGCAGCCTAATGAACAAAGATAAAAAGGATACCACCAAAAGCAGCACCACAACGAGCGCTGCGATAGAAACTAGCCCAGATGGCGTAACTGTCGGTGGTGCCAAGATGGTACGCACGAAAGACATTGTCGACAATGCCGTTAATGCCAAGAACGTGACTACTGTAGTAGCAGCCGTCAAGGCAGCTGGCCTTGTAGATACTTTGAAGAGCGCAGGTCCATTTACGGTCTTTGCACCGAATAACGGAGCATTTGCTGCTCTACCAGCCGGCACCGTAGACACGCTGCTGAAGCCAGAAAATAAAGATACATTGGTCGGTATCTTAACGTACCATGTCGTACCTGGCACCTACACCACTGCGGCACTGCGAGTTATGGCGACAAAGGGTGAAACTCTGAAAACAGTTCAAGGTGACATCTTGACCCCTGTAATTGTCGATAACGAACTACAGATTGAGGATGCCAAAGGTAACAAAGTCGCTATTGAGACACCTGATGTCATCTCTAGCAACGGCGTGACGCACGTCATCAAGTCCGTCCTGATGCACAGCTAATTAATTAGCAGTGTATCTGCTCGCTGGCTGCGCTTCCCCTGTCCCGTGTGACGAAGGAGCGCAGCCTAAGCGTATTCACAGGTATTAAGCGTAAAATTATCGTAAGATTTAAGGGCCCTATGTTTTTACTTTTTGGAGCTTTCATCGCTGGACTGTTAACCGTCCTGGCACCATGCGTGTTGCCGTTACTGCCAATTATCATCGGTGGTTCGGTTAGCGGGGACGTCAAGGATAAAAAACGTCCGATTGTGATTGCTGCAGCCCTAGCCGTTTCCATCATCTTTTTTACCCTACTACTGAAAGCAACCACGCTTTTCATCAATATACCCCCGCAAGTTATTACTTATTTCTCTGGTGGCATCATCATCGCGTTGGGTTTAGTGACCCTCTTCCCGAGTTTTTACGCGAAACTTATCGCTCGTCTGGGGATTGAACAGGCCACTCAAAAGGCTTTGGGCAAAGGCTACAATAATAAAAGCTCACTCATCGGCCCGATCATCACCGGTGCAGCTCTCGGTCCGGTGTTTTCCAGTTGCAGTCCCGTGTATGCTTATATCTTAGCTAGTGTACTACCGGTTAACTTTGCCCAAGCTTTCGCCTACATTATCTCCTATGTCTTAGGGCTTAGTTTGGTATTGCTGCTGATCGGTTACTACGGACAAACTTTCATCGGCAAGATCAAATTTGCCAGCAACCCGAAGGGAGCGTTCCAGCGCACGCTAGCCGTGCTGTTTATCATCGTTGGATTAATGGTAGCCACTGGTTATGATAAGCGTTTCCAGACCTTTGTTTCGACCCATACCCCCTTTAATATTGATGCCATCAGCGCACAATTTTTGCCGGCTAGTAAAAATAAAATAGACCGCAGCAAATTATTAAATATCCAGCCAGTCGCAGCCCCAGAATTCGCCGGGCTGAAAGATTGGATCAACAGTAAACCCTTAACGCTCAAACAGCTTAAAGGCAAAGTGGTGCTGGTAGATTTCTGGACCTATTCCTGTATTAACTGTATACGCAATAACCCATATCTGGAGCGTTGGTATCAAACATATAAAAGTGACGGCTTAGTGGTTATCGGCGTACATGCGCCGGAGTTTGCCTTCGAAAAGGTACCGGCCAATGTGCAGAAAGGCGTGAAAGATCAGCACATCACCTACCCAGTGGCCTTAGATAACAACTTCGATACCTGGAACGCCTATAGCAATCAATCCTGGCCTGCTAGTTATTTGATCGACGCCGAAGGCAATATTCGCCGGATCCACGAGGGTGAGGGGGAGTATGTAGAGGAAGAGCAGGCGATCCGTGAGCTGCTCAGCGATAATGGTGCTGACCTAAGTCATAAGAAACAGACAGCCGGCAGTGATAAGGTGGCGGTTACTAAGTCGCAAACCGAGGAAACCTATCTGGGCAGCCAGCGGGCCAGTAATTTTACCGGCAGTCCGGCCCTAGCGGCTGCGCAGACATCCACCTTTACCCCGGAGGCGAATTTGAGCAAGAATAATTGGTCTCTCGGTGGCGCTTGGGAGGTTCAAGGCCAGAAAATCATTGCTCGTGGCAATAGTACTCTCAAGTTTCGCGTGTCGGCCAAAGACGTGTATCTGGTGGGCGGCTCGGCCACGATGCCCCAAAACGTCGATGTGAAGCTAAATGGCAAACCAATCAGCCAAACCGGCAATGCCGGTAGTGATGTCAAAAATAGCCAGGTATTGTTCGGCCCATCTCAGTTGTACCGCTTAGTTGCATTCCCCAAGTTTACCGAAGACAGCCTACTCGAATTATCAGTGCCCGATGGTGTAGAGTTCAATGTCTTTACCTTCGGTAGTTAATAAATTAAGTAAGGAGAAAATTATGCAAATCACCATCTACTCAACATCAGTCTGTGCCGCCTGCCACAGCCTCACAGACTGGCTGGACAAGCTCACTCAGCCCTATGACAAAAAAATAACCGATGAGGATCCACAGGCAATGATCGACTTCATGGCTGCCAACGAAGGCATGATCGGCGTTCCCTTTACGGTCATCACTGACGATGCCGGCAAGGAAACCAAAATCAGCGGTTTTGACGTCGGCAAGTTTAAGCAAGTGCTTGGGGTCTTGCCAGCTAACAGTCTGTAGTTTGCTAAGACAGCATGGGTCAATTCAAATCTATTCGCTCTTTTTGGTATACAATAATACAATAAAGAGATAAGTTAGGGGAGGAGATTATGATGAAGAACAAAACAGCCCTGATTGTCACGGTGATAGTTGTTTTGGGGGCGGCTGGTGGTGTAGCGGCCTATATGATTCACAAGCATAATAATGACAAGGCAAAGACAGCCACAACCCAAACTGATAGCATGGACAAAATGGCTGGCATGGATAACACCGCTAAGTCAACTACTAATGACCAGACTACGAAAACTGATACCGGTGCCACTACTAGCCCGGCCCAAACGACTGCCATTACTATTCACAACTATGCCTTTGATCCTGAGGTTACTAAGGTGAAAGTCGGCGACACGGTGACTTGGACCAATCAAGATGACGTTGAGCATGACATAATTGCCGATACTGTTTCTGCCGACGCTCCGAATGGCCCTCTGTTGTCCAAAGGCAAAAGCTACAGTTTCAAGTTCACGAAAGCCGGTACTTACGCCTACCATTGCGGCCTTCATCCCTACATGAAGGGTACCATCGAAGTCAGTCAGTAACAGCCGTAGGTTAGAACCGACTCCACAGGTACTGGTTGGTGATTTCATGGTGGTATAGAATCTCGGCTTCTTTGGTGCAGTTTCCCAGTTCTCGGGGATTACGGTAAGCCGATGCTTGTTTGTAATCTATATATTTTTCCTTGCTGGCTTCACCCATGATAGTTGTGGTAAAATCGCTGGCTCGAAACAGGCGGATAGCATCATTGATATTACCCGGTAAAAATCGAAGCCGTGCTCGCTTATCGCTAGTCTTTGGTGGCTTATCTTCTAACCCGGTTTTTAGAATCGTAAATAGCAGCAAGTAAGGATTGGCATCTGGCGATACTGATCGGATTTCAATGCGAGCCGTTCTTTCGTTGCCAAATGGTACCCGGATCATCGAGCCACGGTCATTGGCCGAGACTTTGATCTGATTTGGCGCTTCGTAGTTAGGGTCCAGTCGGCGGTAGGCATTCACGCTGGAGTTTAATACCAGGGAAATATCTGAGGCCCGGTTCAGCAATTTGTCGATGAAACCCCAGGCCACGGTCGACAGACCATCCTGTCCCTGTTTGTCGTAGAAAATGTTTTTGCCATTTTTAGCCAATGAAAAATTGGTGTGCATACCGTTGCCATTGAGGCCTTGGATGGGCTTGGGCAGGAAGGTGGCAGTCAGCCCCAAGCTGTGAGCAACTTGTCGACAGACCAGTTTATATAGCAATACTTGGTCGCAAGCTCGGACGACATCGGTATATGAAAAATTAATTTCAAACTGTGAAGGGGCGACTTCCGGATGGTCTTTTTCATTCCTGAAGCCCATGGCTCGCTGGGCGGCTGCGGTCGCGTCGATAAACCCCCTCAGCTTATCGTTGGGTAGTGCATGAAAGTATCCACCGGTAGTTATCGGTTTGAAGCCGGTGCTGCTACTATAGTGCTGTTCAGCATCGATGCCCTCGAGCAAGAAGCCCTCGATCTCTGGTGCCATAAAAGCTTCATAGCCGCTTGAAGCTTTGAGGTCTTTGGCGTAATTCTGCAGGCGTCCGCGGAAGTCAGACTCGTAAGGCTTTAGATCGCGGGTGGCGATATTGGCAAAGATAGCGATTTTACCACGACCGAAGACATCGGATGGCAGATAAGTCAGGCTGGTCCAATCTAGCACGAGTCGCAGGTCGGACTCGTGCAATTGACTGAAGCCTCTGATAGAAGAGCCATCAAAGGTCAGGTTGTCGAGCGAGTTCAGCAAGAAGGTTTTGTCGTAATCAAGCATGTGCAGCCGACCCTCGATATCACAGAAACAGACTGTCACGGCTTTGAGGCGTGGCTCCTTTTTGAGATTGGCCACATGAGTGCTCTCGGCCTTGCCAGGATCAGTGAGGGCGCGGGCCTGGGTATTGAGCCTTTCTAGTTCTTCATACGTGAGTTCCAGAAAATCTTTTAGTCCCTGCTGTGGTCCCATGAGCACCTCCTATAGTTACTATAACTATAATTTAGTCCACAACTATACTAACTGTCAAAAAAATAACAGTAATACCGGATTGTCTGGGAGTTTTGGACTACTTGTCGTCGTCGCTGCCCTTGAGGGCTGATTCGATTAAGTCACGGGGTAAAGCTGCCGCTGAGAGCAAGGCGTTACGAACAGTATCTGTAGCGTTGCCACCGATACTGGTAGCAGCCTGCAAGGCACCGCCGACGGCCGATTTGACCGCTTCTGAAGTGTCAGCACCGACGTCACCGGCTGACTTGATAGCACCTGCGACGGCAGATACTGCTGCTGAGCCGACATCTCCGCCGGTTTCTGCAGTTGCGGTGACGATACCCTCGGCACCGCCGCGAATTGCTCCGATAACATCACCACCCACTTGAGCAGTACCTTTTACGATGCCGCTCATCGTACCCGCGATAGTCTCCGTTAACGAAGAACCTACCTGCCCAGCGGCCTTAACAGCACCGCTAGCGACCGAAGCAACGGCTTCGACGCTGGAACCAGCTACTTCGCCGGCTCCTTGCAGTACATTTACCACTTGGTCTTTGACGCTACCCGTGATGGCGTCCAAGATATTATCAACACCCTTAATAGCTGCCGCTACTGCGTCAGTAGCCTCTTCGATTATTCGTGCTAGCATAGTGCCCCCTGTTTTTATTATTATTGCTAATGCTATGTACTTTAACACATTATACCTATAGTTTCATATAACTGACATCATGGGAGTGAATCGGGCCAGCACCTCTTTTGCTATAGTGAAGGCTTGAGGGATGAAACCGCTGTGGCAGTCTAAGTTAAGTGCTATTTAACCAAGCGCACACGTCGCAAGGTTTTTGGGAAAAGTGTCAACAGCGCTAAACTGCCATCACAGATTAATAAATATACTGGCACCGAAGCCGTAAACACACTCCAACTGGCGAGGGCAGAAATGTTCAGAATTGCGGCAACACCGCACAATACCCAATGAGCTGTGTTCTCGGTTCTAGGCTTCAAATATGCCTTCCTGAAAGTCGGTACGTACCCACAAATACCGGCCGCTATACTGCAATAAAGTGCAATGTGCGGATTCTTGGTTGCTATCCAGCCGATGACTCCAACCAAAGCGCCCAAAAGGCAGGCGATGTCTAGACTGCTATTACCTCCAACTCCCTTATTAACTGACATTAAAAAGATGACTCCCGTACCAATCGTGTAAACAATAATTAGCCCAGCGGTTATCCCGCCACCGGAAGCCAAGTAGCTTGCAGACGCTACAATGCCAATAACTGTCCATATAAAAAATGTTGCTCGGTGAGGTTTAGTCTTACCCTTAAGAATGCCTGTTATGTAGGGGTAGTAGGATAATAAGGCCAAGAAACTTGAGGTGACTCCGAGTATGGTTCTGTATGTATGCACACTTAACAGTATAGTTGACGCCTAGGAAATGGTAGGTGTGCTAAGAACGAACTGGAACCAAATCAAACGAGAGTTGATAGCCATGGCAAATAATGAAGATGTTCAGGAGGGAGACTACTGTTGCAGCCTAGGTAATTTTTCTATAATGACAAATGTTACTTCTCTGGATTTGCTATATCAGCGTCCGCGCCCATAGCCTGGAGTATGTCCGCATAGCGATCATCTATACGCAGGGCATCAGCCAATATGGCTAGATGTTCCATGACATGCAACTCTTGTATGAGCTCACCAGGCACAGGCATAGTATGACCCACTCTTTCTTCAACATTCTGGTCGGGTTTTAAATTTATGCGTACACCCTTGGTCGCAATATTCTCGCGAGTTGACAGACCAAAAGTGTCATAGCGTAATTTCGGTAATTGTTCACAACTTAGTACGAGTTTACCGGGCTCAAGGCCAACTAGCTTGTCTAACTCTTCCTCGGTTAACTCAGCTTCTTGCATACCTGCGATTATTTGATCTCTGTAAGCCAAGTCCTTCTTCCTAGCTTCAACCAGTCGTATGTCAGGAGTACCATCAACGCCAGGAGGTGCCTCAAGTAGTAAAAGCCTTGTCCATTCAGTGTCAGGAGAAGCAAGAGCTCTCCCGACAATGTAGTAGGGTTTAGCTCTAAGTGTAGGTTGCTTCTGCTCTAACCCGTCCCTTGTAGGTTTCTCATCGCCCCAGTTAAATTTAACGTAATTTGCTAGTACTGCGTGAGTTTGAATTTGACGCACCTGATATTGGGCATCTGACGGACTAACTGTAACTTCGATGCTTTGACGTGCGTATCCTATTCCTCGAGGCAATAAACCAGCGAATGTGCTGCATCTTCGTGCATCGGACCATAACCAGCACTTACAGCAGTCAGTGTGTCATGAGCACCTTGGGCAACTGCAAGTCTAACTTGCTCCTGTATGTTTGGTATATCCGGAGTCGTCATTCTTTGATTAGTTTAGCACAAACTTGAGCTAATGTCAAAAATGGTAGCGGCGAGTGGATTTGAACCACTGACCTCAGGCTTATGAGTCCTGCGCTC